>CANEVK010000075.1 GCA_947442115.1 Bacteriovoracaceae bacterium
AAAAGCTCACGTCTCAGAGTCCCTTCTATTTTATAATAAGATTTATATTTTTTCTTTGAGTGATAAGAATAGGCCAACATTTGAGCAAATGCTACTTCGTGAATCTGATCTATGAGTTTTGAAAATTTACTACATTTCTCATCACTTAATTTATCAATACAGCCTTTATTCTCGTAAGCACCGACGAGCTCTGGCTCATAAATATATTCCTCAGCAATGACTTCATTACCCACTTTTAAATTTTTATAAAAGGATTGAATTTTTGAGGTCGTTTTTTCAAATATCGTTCTATAGCCACTATCATCTTCTAAATAGCGATCGTCATCACCATTCATATTTCTACCACGTCCAAAATTTCTAAAACTAACGCCTTGGTTCGAACCTCCAGGCATTAAAGGATCCAGTAAATAATAACGTCCACCATTTAATTTTTCTCTTGCCCCAAGAAGATTTAAATATGCAGGCACAACTCCTTGCCTTTCAACAATATCTGTATTGACTCTGTGTGCACCTGCAACCTTGTATCTTTTACCCCAACGACGTTTGATTTTTTTATGCCAATCGGCCCAATCTCGACAGGCGCGATTTTTATAGGAATAGGATTTATCAGCTACAGTCCAGTTTTTATCCTTTTCTTCCCAGGTAAAAACAGTACTGTTATAGGCATCTAAGAACTGACTCACTTCACCCAACCAAGCCTTCATCGCCAATTCATAAACTTGAAAGAGTTCATTTCTTCTTTGCATGAAACAAATGAAATCCTTACCGGAGGCTTTTCTGAGGGCCACATCATGAGCTGTTGTTAATTCAAAGTTTTGTCCCCCATTATTGGAGCAAAGAGTTTCAATCTGAGACATATCATCTTTTTTCGCCTGATTAACTTTAGAGTTATTGGTCTCAACTTTTTGCATATTGATATTAAAATCTTTAAGGATTGTTTTTCTTTTCTCAAGCAACCCCTTCATTTTTTCTCTTAGGTATTCGAGAGCATATTGACATTCATGATGATTGTCAGGAGAAGCAGAGGCAAAAAGCCACTCCATGCCTCGCAAGGTTTTTATCGCGGTATGAACGATGGCATGAAGTTCATCTCTTGAAACAATTTGGTTTTCTGTACCAATCCCTTCTAGTTTAAATTGACATTGAAGGCCTGGCTCTTGTTGTATATTTATTTTACTTAAACCAAGCTTAAAAAATTTTACAGATGCATCTCCGCAAACTCCGGTTGCAGAATCTCTTGTAAATGGTTTTTCGCAATTGACATTTCCATTGGCCACTTCTCCCTGATCAGCTTCACGGCAAATTTTATTTTCCTTACATTGAAAATTGTCGCATTTGTAAGACTCACACTCCATATCTCGATAACAAGTTGATCCATCCGCCTTGGGGTCATCATCGCCGAGAGAGTTTTGTTGCTCATCAAACTTTTTTTGCTTTTCAGCAGCTGCTTGCTCAGATTGTGGATCATCTGGGTCAGCACTAAATAAATCGTCCTCACGAAGTTTGTAGCACCCCAGACCGGCCGAGCATGCCCCATCATTTGAGCAAGATTTTAGTTCTGAATCTTGTAGAGAAGGGTCCTTACAAGTCCTTCCATTCAAAACCAACTTTTCACAACATGAATAATTTTGGGCCGATTCCCAGTCAGCGCCACGATTGTCCTTCCAGGCCTTCATTTCGTCAGTAAATTGAGTCTTACCATCTGAGTCTGTATACGTTTTTGGGTTGGGAGCAATAGTAAGATCTTTTGCGATACATTTATTGGTGAAAATTCCAGCAGACACTTGCCCGATGTAAAAAAAAGTTGAAAGCAAAACAATTTGTCTGATTAGAAACATAGAGGGCCACCTTGAAATAAGAAGTGTTCAGATAATTTTACCATGCTCTCTAAAATTTATAAGAGGACAAATCACTGCCATAAGGATAGAACATTAATAGAATCATATTCTTAAGTCAGACTAGATTGGTCAAATCAAGAACTTAGAATGACAACTATTTGAGGCACTATGAACCAGGTTTTAGGTCTTTGGGGACAGGAAACAAAACATTTTCACCAACTCTCACCTGATTCGGTTTTTCAGGCGATAGAGCAATTAAGTATAAGACTCACCGGAAGAATTCTTGCACTCAACAGTCTAGAAAACAGAGTCTACGATATCGAACTGGCAAAACCACAAGATTTTGGCAAAGGTTTTTCAGCAACTAATATGGTTGTAAAATTTTATCGCCCAGGCCGCTGGAGTTATGATCAAATTATTGAGGAGCATCGTTTTTTAAATACACTCCTTGAATTCGAAGTACCCGTGGTTGCCCCTCTCGAATTTTCTGATAAAACTCTCCATAAGCATGAAGAAACTCAACTCTTTTTTGCCCTTTTCCCAAAAGTTCAGGGACGTCTCAAAGATGAACTTATTAAGGATGAAATTGACCAAGCTGGACGACTGATTGGAAGAATCCATAATATTGGGTCGATGGGAAGTTTTAAGCACCGTTTTTCATTAAATCCAGAAACCTTTATCACTGCTTCAAAATCTGAACTACACAGGCTCTCTCCAGTAGAGCATCTTAGCTTTAAGCATTATTTAAGTTTACTGGAACAACTTGAGCAGATGCTCAAGCCTCTATTTTCGGGGCTTGAATTTCAGCGCATTCATGGAGACTTTCATCGAGGAAATATCGTATGGACAAGTGCCGGGCCTATGGCAGTAGACTTTGATGATTGCCTGACTGGACCTGTGGAGCAAGATCTTTGGCTTCTCTTTCCCGGGCTAGATGAAGAAAGCCTCAAAGAACGAGAGCGCTTTTTAGATGCCTACAAAGAAATGACAAGGAAAGAGTTTTTAAAAATGAATCTGGCCGAAGCTCTAAGAACGATGCGCATGGTTCACTTCAACTCATGGATTGCAAAACGCTGGGAAGATCACTCATTCCAAAGAATGTTCCCTCAATTCACATCTGCAAGTTACTGGGATCAACAACTCATCGATCTCAGAATCCAACTGGGTCTTATTCAGGAAAAAGTTGGCACAGGTTTTGGATATTAATTTCTCAATAAAACAGAACTGACAGATATTTAAGCACTTAGTTTGTCTAAAGATTTGTCGGCCGTCATTAAAATGGGAGATTTTATGAAATTTAACATCTTTATCATCGCCACTCTCTTTACCCAAATCACATTCGCCCAAACCCTCAGAGAGCAAAAAGTAAAAAAAGAAATGCTTGAAAGAGTTGAAGTGCTCATTGAAAAAGTTGAACAAACTCGCCAAGAAATTGATAATGACAACATTCCGAATGCTTGTAAACTCATCAAAGAGATGTTTGATCTTTATCCTGAGCACCTAAAAGGTATAGGTGGGCACCTCAATTTTGATAAAAGAAAGACGATTAAGGCCAAAGATTTTGCCTTGTCAGAACTCATTTTTATGCACAAGCATTCACTCATTTGTGATCAAGGTAAGGACCATGAATATATTGATCCAAGTGAACTTGATAAAGACTTGAAAAAGATTAGAAGAGAACTAAAAAAACAAAGAAGAATTATTAAAAGGTCAGATACTGGATTTGAAAATTCTTTCTATTATCGGTATGAATTCTAATCTTGCCCTTCAGTAAATTTGACACCAACCTTAAACTCAACTTGATGTTCATCCATTGGACGGATGGACATCACTTTCCCAATAAGAGGATCATCCAAAAGGAATTCATTGAATCCCATAATTTGAAGTTCCTCACCTTTGGAAAATTCATTCTCACTTAAACTCACAAATCCCATCCCACCTCGAGAGAGGTCAAATAAGCGATAGATCATGGGCTCGCCAGTTAATGGTCTTAGAATTTTTACGTATTTATCCTCTTTAGGTCTGGCCCGCGGACTTTCGCGTTTATCCGCAAAAAGCTTATCCTCTTGATCCAAAGAAAGTCCAAACTCCTGATTTAAAAATTCCTGATCATGGGCCGTGCGCTGAGAAAGAGATTTGACTCGCATATAATCTGGGCCCTGATCCTCAAACGAAGTATCCATCGTTTTGAGTCGCCAGACTTGAGCCGAGGATTTACCAGATGAGCTTGGCCCATTAAAACTATCTTCTTCATCAAGCAGACTAATTTGTTCAGGCATTTGAAGACTAAGAGTTGATTCCTTTAACTCATCAATGAAAGTCTTGAAAATGAAGGCTCCGGCCTCTACATAACCATAAAGTGGGAGATTATTTTTAAAAAGACAAAAACCATCAATTGCAAGATAGATCTTCTTGGATTCCATACTAAAAGAGTTGAGATACATCTCAGAAACTTGCCTTCCTCCACTCTCAGGAGAGACTTGCCAAAGAACGATCTTATGCTGATTCGTCGCTAATTGTTTGAAAATCTTAATGTAGAAAAGGAATCCATTTTCAGCTTTTACAACTCTCATGACTTCTTTTGGAAAATACTTTGCCTAATTGGTTCAATAAATTCTAACATAGGTATACAGATTAACAACTACTGACCCAAGGATGGAAATGAGACGGTTGATCTTAATATTTCTAGTTTTTTTGTCGGGTACTCTCCATGCATCCGAACTTAATTTTTCTCAACAGTATTTACATATCAATAAATCTGGGAAGACTGGTCACCTCTCTCAGTTAGCAGTTAAAACTCATACCACAAATGATCTCTCAGTTGGAATATCTGCAAATTATCTTGAACGATTTGATCTCTATGAAACAAGCATAGGTCCACAGCTTATTTATAAATTAAATGATCAACTTGCTCTTGAAGCGAAATATCTTAAGGCCCAATCGGGTTCAGAAATCCTGGCCACCGATCAATATTTTTTATCGCTTTATATGTCCCACTCGCCAGGCTACTCCTCTGCCTTTTCCTATCAAAATTCAAAATACTCAGTGACTGATCTCCAGTGGTTCAGATGGGGACTGGAAATAGAAAAATTTAAACATTTTATTATTATTCCCTATGCCTTAATAGGCCAGGCGCACTTTCATAGGCCTTTTAACTCGAGAGAAGTAAATAGTTTTGGAGCAAAAGTTATTTCTCAACATTTAGATCAATATCGCTTTATTGCTTTTGCTTCAAAAGGTATCGAGGCCTCACAAGGCTTGATTGGTCGCTCCTCGCAAACAATTGAAACCAAAACTATTGGAGGTGGCATTGGGCGCAACCTCTCTCATAACATCAAAATGGATGCACTCTTTGATTACACCGATCTGGGAAAATTAAAGAATCAATTCTTAACAACAACTCTTAACCTTAATTGGATATTCTGATGCTACAAGAAATAATCATCACATTTTTAAAATATGCCGCCATTTATTTTTTTGCCATTAACCTTATTTATGGAGCACTTGCCATACTGTCTTGGTTCAAAATAAAGAAATTTAAAAGAGACCAACTCTTGCACAACAATGATGAATTGCCTGGTGTCTCTTTTATTATTCCAGCTTTCAATGAACAATCGTTGATTGTAGAAACTCTTCAGACCTACCTCTCGCTCCCTCAGAAAAATAAAGAAATTATCGTTGTTAATGATGGCTCTCATGACCAGACGTTTAAAGTTCTTCAGGTCATGTTTCAACTTAAAAGGATCGCTGAAGGATCTTCCATTTTTAAATCTCTAAGCTATCCAGAACTCCTTGTCTTAGAATCAGTCCACCAAGGGAAAGCTGAATCTCTGAACGCCGGAATTCGTTTATCTCAATATGACCTTATTTGCACTATGGACGCCGATACCATTCCTACGGCGCAAGGAGTGGAAGCAGCTTTAAGAAACTTTTCATACGACTCAGAACTCTTGGCAGCTGGAGGAATTATTCAGGTGCTTAATTCCCCTGTCCTGAAAAAAAATGCTCCGGCCTCAAATACTTCCAGTAATTGGCTGATTAGTTTTCAGAGTCTTGAATACCTTAGAACGTTTCTCTGTGTCAGACTTGGCTGGAGCTTTCTTGGCTCAACCTCACTTATTTCTGGGGCCTTCTGTATGCTTAAAAAGGAAGCCTGGAGAAAAGTCGGTGGGTTTCGCTTTAATTCCATTACAGAAGATTTAGATCTTATCATTCGATTGAGAAAAGCTTATCCAGGCTTTCATAACAAATTTAGAATCATTCCAGTGACAACTTGCTACACTCAAGTGCCACAAGATAAAAAACACCTCATGGTTCAGCGGATGAGATGGCAAATGGGACTGGTTGAAACACTCTCGCGCCATTTAGATTTAATCTTCCATCCAGGACATGGATTTCTTGGTCTCTTCGCCATTCCTTATTCATGGCTGGTTGAGATTATTTCTCCTGTTTTTGAAATTATTGCTCTTTTTACAGTTCCTTTTGCACTTATCCAGGGCTGGATTCAACTTGAAACAGTTGCTGTGTACCTAAGCCTAGGACTCATCTTTAATATTGGGATCACTCTTTTTGGAAACCACTTAGATAATAAACACGTTTCCTTATTCAAAAAGTGGTCCTATTCAAAAACAATCTTTGTCTGCCTCATGTTTAACCTCGGGTACAAACAAATGACTTCTTGGTGGAGACTTCTTGCGGTGATAAAAAGTTTTAGAAAAGGTTACCATTGGGGAGAAAAACCAAGACAAGAAATTATTCACCATCCGGTTTAAAAAACAAGCTTCGACTTTGCCATTTTTTTGAAATTTTTCTCTTCTCTGGTGAAGAAAATGGTTTTTTACGATAGCCCACTCTACTGGGATCCAAGGCAAGATTTATTTGCTGTTCTACCGTGGCAAGAAAAACATCCATCAAATTCTGCTCTTTGCCTTGAGTAGACTCAAGACCACATTGATTTAAATCTGTGATGACTTGGTGAAGAGACTCAACTGTCGATAAGCATCCATCCATCGGCTGGTGTTTAATTTGGAATTGAGATGTCCTATTTGATTTAAAACTAATTCGTGGCAGGTGGTGGAGAGAGGGTGTGAGCTTAACCATCTTTTTGGCGCAAGGCCAGGTCCCATCGATCACAAAAATCTGCAGAGGCTTTTCAATTCGCTTTGAACTGTTTTGGAGTTCCGAAATAACGAGACTCTGATCACCAGGATAAAGCAAAAATGAATCGTATTGAGAGTCTTTTAAGGCTTTTAGAAACTCGTTGTTCCTATCAAATTCTATCCCCACAATAATTTCGGAATTTTTAAGAATGAGATGAGAAAATCGACCGGTTCCCACCTTTTCTTTTTTAAATTCCATCGGATGCATCAAAATGACAAATTTAGTTTGAGTCTGAAAGGGCCTTAACAGCGGGCAGACACAGGTTAAAAGTCGCCTGCGGCACTTGAGACATAAATTTAATTTTTGATCGTTTTCACCTTTCATAACTTTCACTATACTGTGAATGATATGGAAAAATCTAAAACAAATGACTCACATATTAAAAAAATTGCTCTGACCGGAGGTCCTGGGGGAGGAAAATCAACTGCAGCCCAGCTCTTCAAACTTGAATATAAAGATATTATTTCAGTTGTTCCTGAAGCTGCAACTTTACTCTTTCGAGGAGGCTTTCCCCGAGTGGAATCAGATTTTGTGGTTGAAGCTATTCAAAAATCCATTTATCACGTTCAAATTAATCTCGAAAATGCTTACGCCAATATTTTTCCGCAGCATACTCTATTATGTGATAGAGGTACTATTGATGGCGCTGGTTATTGGCCTCATGGCCCGGATGATTTTTTTCTACAAATGGGAACAAGTCTTGAGCAAGAATTAAGTCGTTATGATGCTGTCATCTTTTTTGAAACAGCAGCGGCCGGTGGATTTGCTATTGATATTGGAAATCCTGTTCGAAACGAAGATCAGAAAAAAGCGATTGAAATTGACCTACGACTAAAATCACTTTGGTCAAAGCACCCTCGTTTTATTTATGTTAAAAATGAATCTTCATTTTTACAAAAAATATTAAGTGGCATCAAGGTGATGGATGAACTGGTTAAAGGAAATGGGCGAGATTTCTATTCTCCGTGAACAAATCTTTTAAGATTAAAATCGAGGAAATCCTCATCCTTAAGATAGATCTGGAATCTCACCTGCCCAAAAGGGACTTTCCCGATCATATAGGTCATCTGAGAGTCTTCGTTATAGAATTCGCAAACTTTTAGTGGTCGTCCTTCTATTTGAATCTGCCCTAAGGCCCCTTCACGAGACACACATGTTTTAAAAACACTATCTACCTTCTCAGGTGTATACAGAAAATTTCGAGGCAATTCATGTGTTTGATCTTGAACAATCTCATTATTAACTAAAACCAGTGTTCTGACTCGGAAGCTATCATTGGCTGAGTTGTGATTAAGAACCTTCTTTTCAAGTCGATAGTGGTCACCCTGGAATTCAGCTTCAAAACGAACAAAATCTCCCACTTGAGGAAATGACCATGAAGTGACAGAAAAAAGTAATATTAAAATACTAAATATTTTTTTCATATACGCCTTTATTAACCACCGGCCAGCTTTACTTTAAAACCCATTTTTTCCAGGAAAGACTTCATTTTTTCCCGGTGATCACCTTGAATTTCAATTGTATTATTTTTATATGATCCACCAGTGCCACAAACACCTTTTAACTTTTTCTCTAAATCTTTAAAATAGGCTTCATTTGGAGGAAGCTCGAAAAGAACAGTGACACTCTTTCCCCCTCTGCCATTTTTCTCAAGCCTTATCTTGAGTAAATGAGCTGAAGGATTAAGATCTTCCTTTTTGGCGCAAGCACAGGGATACTTACTGCATTTTGGACAGCGCTTTTTAAAATTAGGGTCATCACTATAAACTAACTCATAATCAGACATTATTTGATTAAATGTCCAAGTCTCATGAGAGTCAAGCGGAGGAAAATTAGTTGATAAGTATAAAATGAGAAAGAAACGTTGCCATAAAAGAAATCAGAACAATACACGTAAGTATCATTGTTTTTTCCATAGACACCTCTTGCCGACAAAAATACTCTAGCATCTCACATGGAGTCTACAGCAAAGTTTCACTGTTAGTTAATTTGAGTTAAAATCATTCTTAAATGCCAAAGTATATTATTTTTCATAAACCCTTTAATGTCTTATCCCAATTTACTTCTGAAGATGGAGCGAGAAGTCTTTCCGAGTTTAATTTACCTCCCGCTATCTATGCCGCAGGTAGGCTTGATAAAGATTCTGAAGGCCTACTCCTTCTGACAGATGATGGGCCCCTGATTGAAAAACTCCTGAACCCAAAAAGTCAGAAAGTTAAAACTTACTGGGTCTTAGTTGAAAAATTACCCTCTGAAGATAGTCTCCAAAAATTGAGGCAAGGAATAAAAATTGAAGACTACCTAACTCTTCCCTGCGAAGTTCACATCATGAGTCCACAACCAGAAGTCCCACCTAGAGATCCCCCGGTTCGAATCAGAAAATCTTTTCAAGATTACTGGCTAGAAATTAAAATTGTTGAAGGAAAAAATCGGCAAATTAGAAAGATGACAGCGGCCATAGGTCATCCAACCCTCAGACTTATTCGAAAAAAAATAGCAGAACTAAGCCTTGATGGACTTCATCCTGGGGAATGGAGAGAAATTTCCAAAGAAGAAATTAAATTTTAAGATCTATAAAGTCATCAAAAACAAATCCAGGATCATGAGGATCACTTATCAATTTCGTAACCTCATGAGGGATTCTTGTCTCTATCAATGAACCATTCAGATAAACTTCAATCGGCTGAGAGAGTTCGATCATTTTTGATGAAAGATAGACTCTTAGTGACCTCGTCTGTTTAGGGATTTCTTTTAAATCGATGAAAATCTTCTGACCTTCAATCTTGGCATGAAAATCAATTCTTTCAGCAACTGATAAATCAGTCTCTCTGGCTTCAACCCAAAAATATCTCGCCTCTGACTCATAGTCATAAGCAATACCATTTTCAGTGTTAACTGACTTTACAGTGTGGAGACTTCCCCAAAGCTCTTTTTGGAAAAGATCACGTGGGAAAGCACCCATCATCCGGTTAACCTTAGACTTGAAAAGCTCATAGTTATAGTTATGACTTCCTTCGTAAAACACCATATCGAACATTGAAAATTGATTATATTTTAATTCCAATTCTTTTGTTCGGCGTAATTGCTCTTCACATCGAGTGATAAAAATTTCGAAATGATCACCCTTCCCTTGTAAGTGGATATAAGGAATATTAAAGACTTTATTTAAATGTTCTTCTGTTTGATGATTTACATCCATGCCAGCGGC
>CANEVK010000076.1 GCA_947442115.1 Bacteriovoracaceae bacterium
AGATAAACCATCACAAAATCTTTATAGGTATCCTTGTTAAAACAATCAGAGACAGGCATTAACTTAAATGGCCCAGTACTTGAAATGAAAGATAATTCA
Source organism: Bacteriovoracaceae bacterium (assembly GCA_947442115.1). GTDB lineage: Bacteria > Bdellovibrionota > Bacteriovoracia > Bacteriovoracales > Bacteriovoracaceae > Peredibacter. Next base: position 100 of record CANEVK010000076.1, read on the forward strand.
ATGTCACCTTTAATTTCTAAATGAGAAGCGAGGTTGAAACGATTTAAGATCGCCTGCTCATATAGATTATACATGGTGGTCTGAAAAACTTTCTTCTGACCTTTCATCCAAACAGGAATCAACTTTAATCGTTTCAAGACCTTTTCTTTCTTATCAAAATCTTGCTTTAAATCATGCTGAGATTCAATCGCTTGTTTTATATATTCACAGGTCTCAAAAAAATCTGCCCAGTGGAAAATAATGTTACCGTTTTCAGAAAGAAAAAGTTCATCGGTCAGCAGACCATGGGTCACAACCTTATTTTGAAGGGATTTTATCGAAGTTGATGATACTAAAATGTCAGTCATGAAATTCCTCTTCCAGTAAAGATTCGTCCTAAATCTTCATTCTTATTCTAACTCCAAAGACCTTGCTAACCAACACTTCTTACAACGGAAATAAAAGATTGATTCTCTTTTCTGAAATTTAAATAAGATAGGAAACTAAAAATGACTGAAACTCCAAAAGGTATAAATAAACTTAATAGGATACTAAAGACACTCACTTCGACAGGAAATCTTCGTTCGACAAAAATATCAGGCATCAAATCATGACCATGAAGATCAAGTAGCTTTAAAGTTAAAATGCCAATAACGACACCTAAACAACAAGTTATGCCGGATAGAATCGTCACGAATCTAAAACATAGTTTAAGCAACATTTCTTGAGACATACCTAAAATCCAAAAGCTCATCAGGTCACGGCGAATTTTTGAATAAAAGATAAGCAGGCCAGAAGTAATCGCAATCGCCACTAAAAGACTCATACTCATAAAGAGAAAAAGCATGACTTTTGTTTCAAGATTTAAAGACCAGACCAAAGCCTTGTTCATCTCTTCCCAACTCCTCATCCTAAAAGGTGTTGAAAAATTAATCTCTTTTAGTTTATTAATGACTGAGTCAGGGAGCGTTTTAAACACTCTGATCTGATTAACACCTTTTTGGCGTAAAAGGTTTTGCACCACCTCGACACGTCCCCAAATTTCAAATTCATCAACCTCAGGCAATTCTGTAAAAACATAATCAGATAAATTTTCAAAAATAAATCTTGGAACTTCACCCATTAAGGAATCAGTGACGGCCGGTGAAATAATTTGGATTTCATCTAAGAATGGTAGTTTAAGTTTTGAGGCGAGGTCATTTCCAATAACTAAACCTGAAAAATCTTTATCTTTTAGGAAAGGTGGTTTTTCATCGCCTAAAACCAGGCCATGTATCTTAGCAGGCGCAACATAATTTTGATACTTAAGCATAACTTCAGTTTCAAGCTCAGAGAAAAATGGGGCATCCTCTTTAATAAGAATGTTTTTAAAATCCTCTAGAGAATCATGAGTCGGTGATTCAAAAACAATAAGATAAGATCCATGAACCGATTTAGATCTTGCGACCAAACTTTTTTGAAGTCCCCCCATGATTCCTTGAATAACAACCAAAGAAAATGCAGAAATAAAAAGGCCAGTGACTGCAATAAAAAGCAGCCGCTGGCGAGTTTTAGAAAAGAAAAGGTACTTAAAAAAGTAATTAAAAAATGGCCACACTCTCATTTATAAATCGTAAAACTTGCGTTTATCACTGACCATTAATGAGAGGAATGGAGAAACTTGGTATCTGTCTTGATTAATTTCTTTTGCAAAATTATTCAGACGTTCAACAATTGACTCAAGTCCCTCCTGGTCGGCCCATTTCAAAAGACCACCTTTAAAGGGTGGAAAACCAGTTCCATAAATCATACCGACATCAACAGTCGCTGCTTTATCACAAATCTTGTCTGAAAGGATGTAAGCTGCTTCGTTAACCATAGGAAGAAAAAGTCTCATTTGAATCGTCATTTCATCCATATGTTTTCTCTTGGATGTAATGATTTTTGATATCTCCGGATTCTTTCCAGTAGATTTACCTTTTTCATCGTAGAGATAAAAGCCCTTACTATTTTTCTTACCTAAGAGTTTTGCATCATAAAGCTTGGTTGAAAGCGATGATGGAATAGCTCTCTGGCCAAGACCTTCTTGCATAATTTTTCCCACTTTGACACAAACATCAAGACCAATTTCATCCATTAAACGGCATGGGCCCATAGGCATCCCAAAATTTAAGGCTGCTTCATCAAGGGCCTCGACAGAAACACCCTCTTCAAGAAGAAAAGCTGCTTCATTCAAATAAGGCGCTAAAATACGATTAACTAAAAACCCTGGGCCATCTTTTACAATGATAGGAGTTTTTTTAACGTCTAAAACCCACTTCACTAGAGTTTGTATTGTTTTAGGATCAGCTTTCTCATGAGTAATAATTTCTACTAAAGGCATTTTATTAACGGGATTGAAAAAGTGTAGGCCAGCAAAACGCCCTGGATTTTTTAGCGCCTTGCTCATTTCTTCAACCGATAGAGATGAAGTGTTTGAAGTCAAAAGGCAATCTGGCTTCACATATTGCTCAAGTTCTGCAAAAACCTTCTTTTTAAGCTCCATATTTTCAACTACGGCCTCAATCACAAGATCAGCACTTTTCATGCCCTCAAGAGTTAAAGTTGGCTCAATAGAGCGCATTTTGCGATTAAACTCATCTTCGGTCATTTTTCTTTTTTTAAGTGCACCAGCAAAATTAGCTGAAGCTTGCTTAAGTCCTAGCTCAAGAGCAGCTGGAGTGATGTCTTTCATCAGTGGCGCCTGATTATTTTGAGCAAAAAGCCAAGCGATTCCACCACCCATGACTCCGGCACCAATCACTGCACCTCTATGAATAGATGGCAGCTGATCCTTATTTTCTAGTTTTTTAGAATTATCAGTTAGAAAAAAGATGTGTTGCAAATTTTTTGACTGAATAGACTGAGATAATTCAGCAAAAGCTTGAGCTTCCATCGCCAAATAATCAGAACGATTTTTATTTGCACCCTTTTCAAGGACTTCAAGAATTTTTAGAGGTGCCGGGTAGAAGCCTTTTGTATTTTTCATGACCTGCTCTCGCGCCTTCTGAAAAATAATCTTTCTGGTTAGAAAATTTTCCATCGCCGCTTTTTCAAGCTCTTCTTTAAGACTTTTCTTTTTCTTGGCCTTGTTAAGATATTGAGGAGCAAGTTCTAACATTCGCTCAGCTGGCAAGATAGCATCAGCTAAATTCATCTTGAAGGCATTTTTACCCTTAATTTGTTTGCCTGTAAGTATCATGTCCAGGGCCGGAGGTAGTCCCACTTTTTTTGGCAACCTATAAGTCCCCCCAAATCCAGGGAGCACACCGAGCATAACTTCAGGAAGAGCAAGCGCAGTTTTTGGGTTATCGGACACAAAGATTTTTTTACAACAAAGCGAAAGCTCAAGTCCCCCACCAAGACAAATTCCATTCACAAGAGATGCTGTTGGCATTTTTAGATCTTCGACAGAATTAAAAAGCTTATGAGCAACTTCTAAATTCCTAAGCGCATCAGCTTCGTTTTTTAAATCATTAATTACACTGATATCCATTCCGGCCAGAAAGACTCCAGGCTTATGAGAAAAAAAGAAAAGACCCTTGGCCCCTTTCTTTTTATCAATCTCTGTCACTTCTGCCATGATTTTAGACAATTCATCTAAAGACTCCCTTGTTAGGGTTGTCATGGATTTTTTTTCATTTAGACCTAAACCGATCCAAATATAGTCATTCTTCAACTCAAACGAGATATGTTGGTATGTCATAAGTCACTCCACTATAATTTTAAATTTTCAATGAGAACTGCACCACCCTGACCGCCACCAATACATAATGAAGCAAGCCCATATTTTTTCTTACGGCGCTTGAGTTCATGCGCAAGTGTGACAACAAGTCTTGATCCAGTTGAGCCAACTGGGTGACCTAGGGCAATCCCTCCCCCATTCACATTCAATTTCTCAAGAGGAATATCACCCATGGTTTCGTTGATACCCCATTTTGAAGAGAGGTTTTTATCTTTCATGACTTTTAAGCAACCAAGTACCTGGGCCGCAAAAGCTTCATTTATCTCAAAAAGATCAATTTGATCTAATGTCATACCTGTTCTCTGTAAAAGTCCCTGAATCGCCAGCACTGGACCCAGACCCATTCTTTCAGGTTCAAGGCCATGGAAATGATAATCTACAAGTTTAGCCACAGGATCTAAGTTATATTTTTTGACAGCTTCTTCAGAGGCCAGGAGCCACATCGATCCACCATCAGTAATGGGACATGCGTTCCCAACAGTGACAGTTCCAGTTTCTTTTTCAAAATAAGGTTTTAATTTACCGAGGCCTTCAACTGTAGAGTTATCTCTGAAACCAATATCATCCGCGATCATTTTATCTAGTTTGTGACCAGCCGTAATGGGTAGAATTTCTTCGCGGAATTTTCCCTCTTTGGTAGCAGCTGCGGCCAAATGATGGGAGCGATTAGCAAACTCATCCTGTTCACGGCGAGAAATATTTAATTCTCTGGCCAAAGTCTCAGCTGTCTGACCCATATTACGACCGCAAAAAGGATCCGTTAGACCTTGCTCAATGGCGATCACAGGAGCAAGAAAATTTGGACGAAAACTAGAAACAATTTTCAACTTTTGTGCCGTTGTTTTTGCCTTCATCATCTCCATAAAAAATTCAGTCATCTGCTTATTAAACATAAGTGGCATCTGTGTCATGTTTTCTACACCACCAGCAAAAACAAGATGAGCTCGGCCAGATCCAATTTTGTCATAGGCCTGAGAGAGAGCTTCCATTCCAGAGGCACAATTGCGGTGAACTGAGTAACCAGATGTTTTCTTATCAAGTCCTGCTTCTAAGGCAATGACTCTTCCAACGTTTGGATATTTTGCTGGAGTTCCGGTATTTCCAACTATCACTTCATCAATTTGATCTGAAGGTAGTCCGTGCTTATCGAGTAAATGACGAACGAGGTAATGACCCAAGTAGGGAGCAGCAATTTCTTTTAAGTCAGCACCGGCCTTTACACTGGGAGTACGTTTTCCATCAACAAGATAGACTGGTTTCATAAAAGTCCTTTGAATTTTAAATGAAGTTAAAAACTTCTTTAATCATAAATCAAAGGACGATGGGGTTGAAGCCAAAAGCAAAATGCTCAAATAAAAAAACCCAGTCAAAACGACTGGGTTTTTTATAGGACGATGTTCGGTGGGGAGCTTAGAAAGCTACAATAGCACCAGCGAAGATCGAAAGAGCATTAGCGTTGATAATTTCTGTGCCTAGTTCACGTAGACGCCTCTGGTCAGGGCTATTTGTGAAACTTCTTGAAGCTCGAGAGTTAAGAGAGCTGCCAAGACCTGACGAGTACGCCGCTTCAATATTTAATCCAAAGCCTCTGGTAATCATGATTTCAGATCCACCCATCACAGTTCCAGTCGCATAACTTGTTTGATAATTTTCATTACCAAATTGATTACTGGTGAATGGGTCGTTATAAGTATCGTTATTGGTGTAGCTCATGTTGGCCCGGCTATACCCCAACCCAGCACCAACATAAGGACGGAAGCGCTCACTTTTTGTGATAAAAAACTTACCGTAAAGATCTACTCCCATGGATCGGTACTGAATCTCTCTTCCACCATAATTGTTCATATAGCCATTGTACCAACTCTGATTATTGAACATTGAATTGGCAAAATCATTTGTCTTAAGTTGGGCAAAATTTAATCCAATACCCATCGAGAAGCGAGAAGTGATATTGGACTCTAAACGAAGACCGGCCGCCACTTCGGCCTCTAATTGCTCAATATCGCCGTTGTATTGAGTCCCACCAGCAAAGGCCAAAAGCTTAATGGTTTCAAAGGCACCATTTGAAGCAATCACCGGGGAATCAGCAGCAGAAGTCGCAGCAGGTGCTGCCTGGGCCGTACTGACACTGTCTGATTGCTGATTGCGATTACGAACATACTTATCACAATCCTTTCCAGGATTTTGATCCATGAGACACTTAATCTTAGCATTGTATTCAGCAATATCTTTTTGGGCCGTCTTCTTTTCATCAATGTATTCTTCTGTCGTCTCAGATAATTTCTCAGTTGTGCGAGAAAGCTCTTTGAAGCCTTTGGTTTTTTCTTTATTCAAAACGGCTTCATTCTTCTGTTTACGAATCTCTCCCTTGATTTGCTCAAGCTCCCCATCTGTGACTGCCTTCTCCTGCATATATCCATCAACATCTATAGGATCAGAATTAAGAACCTGCTCCTCAGACTGGGCATAGACGTTGGCAAAACTTAAAGTAACCATTAATGCCATTAGATTTTTAGTTTTCATACGCTCCTCCTCACAAAGGCCATCAAATATTTGGGCACAGCATAACGTAATAACGCAAAGCGATAAAGTCTTTAACTCAATTAGTGTAAAAATTACAAAGAAGGAGTGGATTTTGAAAACTAACGAGGCAAACGATACTTCTTATAGTTCAAATTTGGATCAAAAAGGGCCGCGTAAAGCTTCATGTGGGAAGTCATATAACTATCTGGATTATCAAGTAAATAGCCAGAAAACTTTTTGTAAAAAGTCATACAGAGGCCAACAGAGACAGCAATAACAAGTAGATATTCAACTGAAGTCTGCCCGGCCTGCCTAGAGATTAATCGCAATTTCATAATCCCATTATATCTCAAATCCCATCAATCCCATAGCAAAGGGCCAAAAAGCCTAAACAGCGATAACGGAAGTGCCCCCAGTACTCAAACCCTTGAATTGACTGGCCGTCCACAATAACATCGAGAGGTAACTGGGATAATATAAAGTTCTCTGATTTCCGATAATCACGCAAAGATCTCAAATCTAAAGTCACTGACTCAATAGACTTTGGCTCTGTCGCTAAACTCTCAATGGGGAGAGAACCTATGTCTTTTCGAAAATCTTCCAACAATTCAGACGTATAAAATTCGGCTTTAGAACCAGGGAGATCTGGATAAGGCCAGTGATAATGAGTCATGCTGTCCGAACTTTTTAAAAGAATACGGAAGGGATTATCAGACCCAAGCCTCAATTCATCTGCAAATAAAACGAGCTCATTCGAAGGGCGAGAAGTGACCGAGCGTTTCTGGGGTGCCAGTTGATACTTTTTTAAAACAGGATAGGAACCAACTAATTTAAACGGGACATCTTCAGGTGGATAAGCAAAAAATAAAACCCTTTCACCTGAGATAACTCCTTCAAAACTTGCCAAAAGAAGGTTTTCAAATTTTTTATTATGAAATTGCCAAAATTGAACTGAACTCTCCTTATAGTCTCCCCCAGATAACAAGAGTCGACGCTTAAGTTGAGTGAGCAAGAAATAATCCTGAAGTCTGTAGATCGGAGATAACATACGAAAAAAGTGGAAACTGATTTCTTCAGGTGGAAAATAGCTCTTAACTTTTTCCTCATTCGAAAGTGATAATAAATGATTTAACCCAGCAAACTTTAATCCTTTTGTCTCAGAAAAATCATCGTTAATTAATTGAGAAAATCGCTGAAAGATTGTTTTAAACCACTTCGGACCTTGTAATTCAAAGCGAAAATTCTTTCCTCTTACTTTAGAAGAATAACAAGAATCCTCATATCGATGTAACTCCTCAAGAAAAAAAGCATTAAATGATTCAGAAGATTCTTTATACACAAGGTCTAAATCAGAACGATCTAAGAGTTCAGGAAATTTACGTAAAACTTCAATTAAATTTGAGTAAGGATCAGAACCCAATACTAAACGAATATTTGAATAAAAAAACTCGACCCTTGCAGGGATGAAAAACTGCTTAAGCTCTAGGAGTTCAGGGATATCATAACTTTTTCCAATTCTGATAAGGGCCTGAACCTCAAATTCTGATAAAAAATGTGATTGGTAGCTATCAACTTGAAAACGAGCATCATCTATTAAAAGCGTCGATCGACCTCTCTTGCAAGAGATCAATCCTCTAATAAGGGAGGATAATCCCATTCCAATTATAATTTCTTGATAACGACTTTTTAGCATGACAATAGATCCTTCCTAAAGAGAGGATAAGATTCGAAGTAAGATTCAAGTTTATCATGAAGCTGAGTTTGCGCAAAATCTTGGCCAAGCCAGTCACCAAATTCCTGACTAGAGTTAACCACTGTTAACAGTTTCATCGAATCTGCAATATCAAACTCGGTAGAGCGAAAATGAACAGGCCCACAAGCTATCGACTTGCAACCCGCGACTAAAGGTTCAAGGATTGAATGAATACTTTCGCCAAACCCTCCCCCAACATAGGCCCTAGAGAAGTCACTGTACAACTCGCACAAGACACCTTTTTTCACCAAAATAATTATTTGGGAATCTGCACCAGCAAACTCCTCTTCAGTCAAAGATTGGTAGGATAATTTGAGAGCATCAAGTTCAGCACTCATTTTCTTAATAATATCGGGTTCTAGTTTATGAGGAACTATGAGACATCGATAATCAGATGGTAAATCTTTTAGCAAAAATATATCTTCGGGCCAAACATTCCCAAAAATAATGCGTTTTTCAAAGGGAGCCTTAGCAAAAAAAGACTCCATCTGAGGATAAAGACTAAGTTTTTGTTGAATTGTTTGTTCTCTTTTTACTATTCTGCGTCTGATTTGCTCAATCCTAAAATCAAAAAAGGTCCCATTAAAACCATAATCTTTTGCAGTTTTTAAGTCTTGCTGAGAGGCAAAAACAATCTTCTCAGAATTTTTTAAAAAGATCCTTTTGAAAAATGGTATTCCTTTTTTAAGATTCCTCTCTTTTTTAAAAGTGACCCAAACCATATTGAGGTGATGCTCTGGTTTTAAACTCCAAATAAAAAACTCTGGAAAAAGATCATACCTCACAAGAAAAAGTTCTGAGGCAGTCATCCATTTTGAAAAACTTAAATCAAAAATTGAATATCTTAAGAAACGAAGAGATTCGGGAAATTTAGCATGGAGATCATAAATCGTTTTCTCTACACTTGGTGAAAAATAAACGAGCTCTATTTTTTTTCCTTCATTAAGTGCATCTTCAATAAGGCTAGCAACCTGCTGGAACTCTCCTTCAGATGAGAATTCAAAACAATAATCAGCTTTTTCCCCTGTTTTGCTAAAACTACGGGAACCAGTATCAAGCCTATTCTTATTTTCAAAATTTATTCTATCGCGAACAATCGGCAGGAAATAAAAAATGGTCTTGAGTAAAAATACTAAAGGACCATAAATGAGTTTGAGAAAAGTGATACCTATTAACCAATTAAACACTTTTGCCTCAATAAATTAAAATGATTATAAACTTCCTCAACTGAGATCTCTTGCATACAAAAATGCTCTTCTCTAAAACATTTTTTAGAACCTGTCGTGGAGCATGGTTTGCACCATAATTCTTTCGAGATACAGCCTGAAAATTTTCCATGAGGCGAGAAACCGAAGCATGGATCTGTGGGCCCAAAAAGTGTTAAACAAGGTACGCCAAAGGCTTCAGCGATATGATTCATGCCAGAATCATTACCAATGCAAAAACTTGCTCCACTTAGAATACTCATTGATTCTTTTAAGGAAGTCTGACCCTGAAGATTTTTGAGCTTTGGGGAATTAATTTTGTTGAAAGCCTCACAAAAATGATCGTCAGGTCCAGCTAAAACAACAACAGTTAAAAAATCTTGCTGAATTATTTTCTCTGCGAGTTCGACAAATCTGTCTACAGACCATCGCTTGGATTCAAATGAGGCCGAGGGCGCCAAAACAATATATTTTTCAGTCAAAATTTTTTGTTGAATTCTCGGAATTGATGTTAATTCACCACTTGCTCCACTCACCTTCTCTATCGTACGTCTAATACCTTTGTGATCATTAAAGAGTGCTTCAAAATCATTAATAATTCTTTTCACCTGGGCTTCATTTCCCATCCTAGAAGAAATAAAACGTTTGAACCATTTCCCCTTAATTTTTGTCAGAAAGAATCTTTCCCAGCGGCGTTTATCAACTGAGA
>CANEVK010000077.1 GCA_947442115.1 Bacteriovoracaceae bacterium
AGTCCACCAGTAGCGAGGGCCCATCCCAATCAAATGTTCAAATCGAGCAAAATGTCGTTAACAATATTCACCAATTCATGATTCGCTCAACTGACGCGACTACTGGTGATGAAGGTGTGGAAAAATATCTGGCCGATGGAAAAACCAGAGTGAGTACTTTAAAAGATCCTGAAAATGGTACCGTGATTAAAACTCAAACCCTGGCTTCTTGTTCTACACAAAGCCTCAACGTCAAACTTCACATCACGATTGATGGAGAGGCCCTGGCCTCGATGGATGTCAAAGTGACTAAAGAAAATGGTCAGCTCGTTCAGGTGTACAAGGGCGAAAATATGGGCGAAGCCGTTAATGAAACCGTCACCTGCAACTAAGCTTACTCTTGAGCCTCATCACAGAAAACTTCTGCCACTTTAGATTCGATTGAATTGATGATGTGCCCTTCAAGCACAGCTTCATCAGTACAAGATTTTAAAATAATCTGAAGACCATTCCCTAGCCCATCAAAACGATGCTGTTTTCCGAACTGGCCGCATTTAATTCTTGAATGCTGAAGTTCGATGGCCTCCGTTTCGTTAACAACTAAAACATTATCGGCAATTTCAAGTTTTTCAATTCCATCGACGGTAGCCGAGGGATTTTTGAAGTAACATTTCAAAGATGCACCGAAAGCATTTGAGTTGAGAGACACCATAATGAAAAGTAAAAAAGAAGCAGTGATAAGCTTTTTCATTCCTTCCTCCATCCAGTTGTCGGGAATATTTGATTTGTAACATAATCAAATGCACTCTGGAAGAAGTGCATTTTGACACTACAATAATTTTTCTTAAGCTTAATTCAGGAAATTTTTACACTCTTTTAAGATTCTGACCTAACTAAAACTTACTTTTTCTCCTCTCATCGAATTGACGATCCTGCCCCTCACTATTAGTCTCAGAGCATGATTATTTATGACCAAGTCAGTATTGCCTTCATCCGCAGGGCCCAGGAAATGCTCAAAGAGATTCTTGGGGAGATTGGTCTTCCGGTCAAAACCAGTCGTTTTCTTTTCCAAAATTATCTCTATCCCATCAAAATAGTGGTCTTTGAGGGGGCAGAATGGGGTCACTTTCAAAGTGCCTACTTTCAAATTGGACTAAATAAAAAGTTAATTTATGCGGCCAAGGATTCAGTTCTTAGAGATATTCTCAAGCATGAACTCGCCCACTACCTGACATGGATCAAGCATGGCGAAGTTTCTTCCCACGGCACGGAGTTTCATGAGACCTGTCGACTCTATGGCTTTTCATCTTCTATAGCGCAAGCAACGCTTCATCTTGAAGAGGCCAATCTTTCTAAAGAGGGAGATCTGGAGTCTGAAAAAGTTTTAGAAAAAGTAAAAAAACTTCTCCAGCTCGCGCAAAGCTCTAACCCTCATGAAGCTGAACTTGCAACGATGAAGGCCAACGCCCTTTTACTTCGACACAACTTAGACCATCTTAAAAATCAAGATGAAGATCCTCTCTACATGGACCGAGTTATGCTCCAAAAGCGCAAGGATGCCAAACTCATGTCTATCTATGAAATTCTCAGACATTTTCTTGTGCGCCCGGTGGTCAGTATGGGGAAAGGCAGTTGCTCGATTGAAATTACCGGTACTAAAACCAATGTGATGCTTGCCTCCTATGTCGCTCACTTTCTCAATCTAGAGATGGAAAGATTATGGGACATTTCTCGTAAAGAATATAAACTCGAAGGCCTAAGAGCGAAGAATTCGTTTTTCATGGGTCTGGCGAAAGGTTTTGGTGAGAAAATGAAATCTTCTAAAGAGCATTTTTCGCCGGAAGATCAGAAGGCCCTTGTCTTAGTTGAAAAAAATCTTGATCAAAAAATACGTCAAATCTATGGTCGCCTCTCAACAACTCAATCATCACAAAGAACAGATGAGCGAGCAAATTCTTTGGGCGTCTTAAAAGGAAGAGAACTCAACATTCGACAGGGTGTCGAAGGAAAATTAAAAAATCTTTTCCTCTCTTATAAAAAGGAACACCGATGATGAATTCACAAACTCGTCAAACTCTCTGGATAGGTTTTGGCCTCTTGGGGCTGGCCGTCTTGCTTGGGGCCTTTGGTGCCCATGGATTAAAAAACTTCGTCACTCCAGAAAAACTCGTGACCTTTGAGACAGGTATCCGCTACCATTTTTATCATGCCTTTGGAGTTGTTCTCCTTGGCCTTATTCAACATCTCTTTCCAACACTCAAAGTGAAAACGCCCCTGATCTTATTTTATCTGGGAATTCTGCTCTTTTCATTTAACTGCTATATTTACGTTCTAACGGGAATGAAAATTTTTGCGATGATCGTTCCGCTTGGTGGGACATCTTTTATGCTGGGGTGGTTTCTCTTAGCGTGGCATGTACACAGGTTTAGGAATTGAAAAGCCACATTTAGATTTTAAATAATCATCGAAAGCTTTATCTGTAGGGAATTTAAATTCAATGGGGCTTACATCTCTGTTTTCCCAAAAATCAGTCTTTGGTCTTCGGCATCTTTGTCCTGTTGTCCCATTTAAAATGAGCACATCAGCAGATCCTTGAAGTCCGTAGTCCATATCAATTTTTAAGTTTTTAAACTGTCCTAACTGAGGAATCCGGCCTAGAGCATTGACTCTTAAAACAATACCATACCCCTTATATTTTAAATCCGCATAATGCCTTTTCAAACGATCAGGTCCAACATCTACAGGGCCCTCTTCAAAGACCCCTGTCACAATTTCTTTTGATTCTTTTTGGAAAACAATTTTTTCTCCGGTTGGTAAAGTAACATCAATCGTTGCCTCTAATTGCTCGACCACCGGAAGCTGCTTTCTTGGAAAAAACATAAAGACTGAATGCATGGTATGAGAAACGGTATCATTTGGAGAATCATCAACTGGAGAATCATCGACCTGGAGGGCCAGATTTTGCCGAGCATGCTCTGGGTACTCAAAACTAAAATTACGAGAGGAATCGGGTGTTGAGACGATACTATTTTCCCCTACATTCACGATGCTAAATTCTTCTGTGGATGCTTCGGGTGCCGCACTTCCTCGGCTAATGCTTAATTCACCATGGGATCTTACCTCTGAATATTCATGATGAACCGGCACCATTTCATCTTTAAGTGGCTCTATGGTTGTTTGTAAAATTAGAATGTTACTTTTAACGGCTTCTTTCCATTCTACTTGGAGCCTGATGTCTGGGCTCTTCACAGATGGTAAAATAGCGGTCTTATAAACTCCTTGCTTGAGAGCAAAGGGTTTAGCTGAAACATCTTCTGAGGCAGACACTGTGAGGTCATAGGGATTTATATTTGTCAGCAGATTCCCATCCTCATCAAAAAGTTTGACCACTAAAAAAGTTGCATCCATTCCACTGGCAAAGATGACTTGATCTTTGAGCGAAGCCTCTATGCGAGCGACCTTAGACTCTTCCTGAGAAGAACTGGCCAAAAAACGCTGACCTGCTGAGTACTTATATTTAAGTGGTGTTGAACAAGAAATAAGGAGGAGAAGAAGCAATAAACGCATGAGTTTCTTTTCGGAAACCATGCCTAAAACTTGAGTAGAATGTTAAACTAATCGCTCGCTCGGGCCGTAGGCCCATTTGTGCTGCTGACCGATCACGCGAAAAGGTAAACCAAAGGATTCATTGAGTTTTATCACTTGCTGGAAGCGATTCATCGGGAAAGCCTCACCTGGCTCATAACAAGGGGTTAGGCACCAAGGCACAAGCGGAGCCTTTTGTGTTCGAGCAAAATGAAAGGCATCAAAAGTCGCCTCAAAATCTTTTTTATCTGCCACCATCGCTTTAATTTGCGCTTTAGATCCATAATCTTGAAGAAACTTCACAAGTAGTTCTTTAGAGGTTTTAACCTCGGTGGAAGGTGTTTTAAAATCATAGGAAACAAAATCAACCAGATCAAAAACCTCTTTCACAATTCTAGTTCCAGCGGCTTCTATGTTAACAAAATACCCTCTGGTTTTGAGTTCTTTAATCAGAACCAGTAAAGCCGGAATATGTGACGGATGAAGAGGATCGCCTCCTGTAATGGAGACTCTCTTAATAAGATCTTGTCCTAAAACTTCGACGGTCTCCATCACCTCATCCAGGGATTTAGTGTAACGAGGATCAAAGTCCCAAGTTTCTTTTGTATCACAGTTTACACAACCAATATGACAACCTTGAAAACGAATGAAGATTTGGGGAATTCCAATATGGATTCCCTCACCTTCAGTGGCCCGATAAATAGAATTAATTAGCAAAGTCGTCATAATTGAGGCGCATCCTAGCACAAGGGTATGGGAGTGAAAACTGAGAGCTTGAGGGAAGCGGGCCAGAAGTAAATTTTACAGATGGCCTCCAACTTCTTAAAATAACGAAGTCACCCAAACCAAGGCCTCTTTCTTTAAGGATAGTCTTTTCAATGACTTGGACGTTATGAATATTGAGGAAACTTATCAAAAAATTATTTCAAACCTAGATGGGTCCGCTCGGGGACTCATTCGCTTTAAACCTGAAGAGATCGAGTATTTGACCACCTACCTTGAGAAGGATGATCTTCTCCAAAATATCGAGCAGCTTGAAAAAGTTCTCTGTCTTTTAGACCATAGTGCTTCTGACCATCAGCCCTGGGAAGGAGCTTTACTCAAACTTCTCAACCAGGATTTAAATCCTCGGCTTATGGTTTTTACCCTAAACTGCTCTCGTAAGCACATCATTCAGGCGCGCTTTAAAAAGGGTCAGCGCCTACATTTTGATTTCCTTCAAACTCTGAAAAAACTTCTTTTCTCTTCTTCTCCAGAAGTGGTGGAGTGGACTCTCAGGACGATCGAAGAATGTGGGAATCAGGGAGTATTTTTTTTACAAGATTTTGATAAAATCAAACCACCCCCATGGAAATGGTTTAATCCACACAATAGGGCCGTGAGAGAAATTATCACCTTACTTGAGCGCCGCTGGAGACGTTTTGAAAAACCTTAATCACCGTGATCCTCATGAAACTCTTGAGTATATAAAAAAGCTTCAAAATGAAGTTGAGACCAGTGCCTTTGAAATCGACCGAAGAGAAGATATCCAAGTTCAATTTCGAGTCGATGAGTCTATAGGGCCGGGGATGTTTAAACCAGATCCTCTGATTCCTGGAGGCTACAAGGCCAACTCCCTCACACTTCGGGCCATGCGACCAAATATTTTTGTCCTAGGTGAATCGACCCAAGATCTTTCCACTCCTTATGAATGTGCCTGTGGAAAAGAAATAGATCTTCAGTTTTGGAAACTCTGTCCCTACTGTGCTCGATCCGTCAGCACTTAGTTTTTTTGACGTAGGCAAAAAAAAAGACCAGAATAAAGATAATGCTAATCGTACAAAAATTTCATTCTATTCATGAGATCGATCAGGAATTTATTCCTAGCCTTGAAATCCTCCTTCAGGAGGATGCTCCAAGCTTTGATACTCTTAAAGAAAAACAGGACTCAGCTCCGCCCGATGTGGTTTTTACCTATTTTTTATTTTTTGGGCCGACTCAAAATACTCCCATTGGTTTTGCCCAGCTCGCGCTGAGGACGATTCCAGGAAAAGATCTCATCCCATGGTGGAAAAGATTCTTCTTTTTTTGGCGCAAAGATTATTTAAACTGGAAACAACTCACTTGGAAAGTTGGTGATGGTCACTCAGGCCTTTTTGTTTTTGATCCTCGTTACGCTCGTAGTGGACGGGAAAAAATTCAAGAATTAATCAAAGAATATGAATCTCGGCTGGAAATAAAATCTCAAGAGATTTTTCATATCAAAGGCCTCCAGGACTCTAAATCAAGCTGGACTCCAACAAGTGTGCTTGAAAAAGAACGTTTTGTCCTTGAGCCCATGGTGAAGTCAGTTAAAACCTATCAAGAGTATCTCGGCTCCCTGAATCCTGACACTCAAGACTTCATCAAAAGAAGTTGGAGAGACATGCATGTGAAAAATCAGGTTGAACTTGGTGACTATCCAAATCCGAAGGAAACTCCGACAACTTTTCCAGTTGATGAAAAACTTATCCAACGCTGGGAAAAGTTGGGTGCTCAAATCCTCACCTTTGAAAAAGACTTAAAAGTCCTAGGTTGTTTAGTCGTACTCAAGGGAAAAAATGGAAATATCTTTTTTGAGCCCTTCCCTTTTGAGCCCCATCAACAAGAACAAATTGTTCCAGATGAACTTTACACTCAGTATGCCTTGATTAAATTTTTTGAAATGCCTGAGGCCCGTAAATGTCACCTCCTGAAATTTGGCTCAAAACTGATCTTCGAAGAAAAAGAAGATTTAAAATTTTTTCAAGAACAGCATTTTCAGTTTAAAACTCTCTCCTATCAGTTCACCTCTCAGCTTCCGCAGCTAACTCATCCTCTATGACTCAGAATGACTGGATAAAGAATGTAGTGGAACTTTTTTATGAAAAGGCCAGAGAGGACATTTTAATCGGTTATCACTTTCGGCATATTAAAAACTTTGATGAACATATCCCTCGGATTGTTAGTTTCTGGGAGATTCAACTTCTTGGAAAATCTCAAAAACCTCTCGAAAATAATTTTGATATCTTAAATGTCCATGTCCCACTTGGCATCAAGCGTGGAGAACTAGGACGCTGGCTGGTTCTTTTAAAAAAAACAATTCATGAGGAACTGGCAAACTCACCAGAGATGCTTGGCCTTTCTCAATTATGGGGAGAAAAGCTGGATCTTTTTGAGAAGAAATTTTCAGGGTTTTTTGGCTTCTAAGTGCTCAGTCACAAAACGCTCAAGGATGGGCTCACCCGCCACATCATCAAAGAGCCAATTTCTTGAATAGTAACCACGTACTTTTTTCGCCGCATGCTTAGCCTGGGCCTCATTCATAAATTCAACCGCAATAAAATCTAATTTTTGAACCTGAACATTATGTCCGGCCACACAGCCCTCGGTATATTCTGTGCACTGAACACCATCAGATAAATTTTTAGGTAAAACAAAGCTGGTACTCGAGTCAGCTTTCAGAGCTTTAGAGTAGAGCTGCTCTTTGGTGTACTTGAGTTCTTTGGTGCATCCCAACAGAAAAAAGCCTAGAAAAAAGAATAAAGGAGTTTTCATATCTTAAGTTTAAACCAAGATATCAAGAGATCAAAGTAGGAAGAATAACTTAATTTTAAATGAAGATTCTCTCCTCTCCCTAGGCAAATATGACGGGAAAAGTTAAACCTGCCTAGTCCATTTTGAGGGGAGGTTCCCATTGCAAAAAATCATTCTCTTTTTCTTAA
The DNA here is from genome assembly GCA_947442115.1 of Bacteriovoracaceae bacterium. Lineage (GTDB taxonomy): Bacteria > Bdellovibrionota > Bacteriovoracia > Bacteriovoracales > Bacteriovoracaceae > Peredibacter. Next base: position 7,287 of record CANEVK010000077.1, read on the forward strand.
GTCTTCTATTAACGACAACATTAATGGCCGAATCATTTCACGCCCAATTAATTGCAACGGAGAGGGCCCAAGGAAACACTTTTCTCCTTAAATTCAGCAATGGAAGAGTCGCCTTTACGACAAGTCCTGACGCCAATTTAGGGCCTACGACTTATGAAGTCTCTGTCGATGAGGACCAAAATCTTCTCCAGCTGCAAGTCAGTGATGATCGGCCAGAAGCAGAAGAAGAAAAAAATTATTTTCTCTCGCCTGAAAATACTCCAACTCTCATCACTGAAGAAGAAGCAAGAAAGATATTTAATCGTCTCAATTCAAAATATAAAAGATCCTCAGAATGCTCTAATCGCGCCCATGTTTGGGCCTGGGAGGAGTTTAAAAATAATAAGATAACTTCTGAAAAAGTTTATGTGCTTTTCACCGCCTCTTATATCAATCGCTACCGCTTTAAATGGTGGTTTCATGTGGCCCCACTCTATTCAGTAAAAAAAGGAGATCAGATTGAAAAATGGGTCTTTGACTTCATGTTCAATCCTCAACCTGTCAGTATTAAGCAATGGACTGATGGTTTTGTTTTTTCAAAACGCAGTTGCCGCTATACAGAGAAATTTTCTGAGTATGATGTGAACCCTCAAACCGAAGACTGCTACCTCATGATTGATTCCATGTTTACCTGGAATCCTATGGACATGAAGCATCAGGAGCTCTCTGGGAGATATAAAACTCAATTTGCCAGAGGAGAGATTAATTTTGCCTACAAACAAGCCTTTCAGTGAGGATGACTTTATGAAAAAAATCAAAACCACCGCAAAATATATTTCATTGCTTTGTCTCATCTCTTGCAATCCGGAGACAAAAGATCAAAAAAGCATCCTCGTCACAACCACCCCTGCTTCAATCACAGGTGATTATCAAGTTATTCTAAGACCTCTTAATAATCATCTCGCTGGCTGGATACCCAATGGGAAATCGGAATTAAAGATTGATGATAAAACTCTTTCCATCAAATCCTGGATTGATGACTCAAGTGCAGTGACTCACAGGCAATTTATCCTCAAAGGTTCAAGGTGCCCTACGCTAGAAGATGACAAGAATAAAGATGGCGTCATTGATATCATAGAAACAGTTAGGGTGAGTGGCAAAATTATTCTTCCTTTAGATAATAACCTTCAAGTTCAATTAGGGCCCTTAGATCAATATCCTTTTGGAAACTTTGCCTATGATCAAGAAATAAGTCTAAAAGATTTGGAAGAAGATCTCAGACAACCTGACTCTAACCCTGATGACCATGTGATTAAACTTACCCCAAGAGAATTTTTGAGTTTTGAAAATAAAGTTATGATTGTCTTGGGGATAAATGAAAAAACAATTTTACCTGATCTCACACAAAATCTTGATGGAGTCAGTCCTCAGCTTTCTATCCCTATAGTGTGTGGATTGATAAAAAAAACAGATGAACTTTAATTATTTAATAGTTTATTAGATAGAAAGCTTAACCTGGCACCTTTTTATTGGTTTTCTTTTTTTCGATTCTGCTAAAATAGTGAGGACACCTATTTGCTGATTCGTGAAAAATGGAGAACTTTCTTAAAGAAAGTTCTCCTTCAATCTTACTAATTTACTGCTCGATAGATTTTTGCAAGTCCCCCTAGTGGTATCGGAGCATTCCTGAAGACTTTAGAGCGCTGATAAAGCCAAAGGAAATCAGGTCTCGTTTCTGAAATCCAGCTTCCTCCGATGATCTTTCCATCAGAATTTATTTCTAAAAAGTATTCATAATCTTTAAACCTAAATTCCTGGTGAGGAGTTCCTGTCACTGGATTTTTGGAAACGAAATTTAAAACACCGGTTGCTGCAAGTTCTGGTGTGAAAAACTTTAACTCTTCTCCATAGATCATTTTTGTCTTCACTCTTATTTTTCGCTGAACTCCATTAATCGACTCTTCGGAGCTAATGGACTCCTCAGATAAAATTTCAGTTTGATAACTGGTGACGGGCTGATTCCATACATCATTAAAGCGGTCAATATCGGCCACAAAACCAAGTCCATGAATTCCAATCATATTAGTCAAAACCACATGAAAGGCCCCTGCATTGACGTCTTTACAGTCTGGAGTATTCGCTTCTTCAATGGATGGGAAATTAGTATTGCGATCTCTAGAACCTGCCTCACCAGGAACTTTGCCATTCACTCGGCATCTACGGCCTGTAAAAGAAAACGCACCTCCGTAATTATAGGCATCATGCATCGCCAAGAGTCCTTTCACATCAGAGGAACCGAAAGGCACTTTAATTCCATCCGGATTTGTGACTAAAACTTTGGCCGGCTCAGGATAATTTGTGGCGGCCATTGCCCAGCCATGGCAAATCCCCTCCCACCAGAGGTCACGAGTGCTCACCATACTAAAAGTTTTTCGCGTCAGAGTGTAGGCATAATCACCTTGGGCCACATCATAAAGTTCAGAGGGAGAGAGCTGCGCCATCTCCTCTAAGCTCATCTTTAAGAGCTCATTTTTAGTTTTAAATTGATATCTAAAAGGGTTTGGATCAGGATGATTCCAGCGATAGGCAATTCCACCAAGATGACTTGGCCAATAAGTTTCTGACCATCCATAACGATTATCAAGAATTTCTCCTCTGATAGGAAGCATATCA
>CANEVK010000078.1 GCA_947442115.1 Bacteriovoracaceae bacterium
AGGACATTGCTGAGTTCCTTAAACCATATCAAAGAATATGGGAAAACGAAATCATGCTCATGTATCCAGATCCCTTAAAAGACTACCCCGAAGAATGGATTGAGGAAATAGTTTCAGTTAAAAATCAGGATGATATTATTCTCCTTGAACGCAGGGCCTTTCAGAACATTATTCATGGGCCCTCCCTCAGACAATTTTATGAAAGAATCGAGGAGCTAAGCGAACTTGAAAACTTGCATCAATTACCTGACTTTCCTGAAACCCCTTTTTCATTTCTTTATGTCATCCCGAAAAAGCAGCACGAGATCAGAAAACTTGCCCCGCTCATTTATGATTTTTACCTTGAAAATAAAATCTCTGCGGTGGTTGATATTGGAGGCGGGATCGGACTTCTCGCCCAATCCTTAACAAATCATTATGGTCTTGTTGTTCATAGTCTTGATATGGATCAATCTCTTCAGGCCACAGGTCAGGCACGAAATGAAAAAAATGCCAAAGATCCAAGTAATAAAGTTTCTTATCACAACCTTAAAATTGACTCACAAAATCTGGCCTTCAAGCAACTCCTTAGACCATCCATGATGAGTGTCGGACTCCATACATGTGGAATACTCGCCCTTGATCAAATTAAAACGTCTCAAGAGAACAACTTAAAAGGGATCATCAATTTTGGCTGCTGCTATCATAAACTGGCCAAGCATGAAATAGGACAAAACGTCTCTCAATTTGCTCAGTCCCTAGATGAACCCATCCATCAAAATCTTTATGCCCTCACTTTGGCGTCCAGGGCCCATAAGAAAATGAACCAAAAGGATTATGACTTTAAATTAAAAGTGAAACTCTACCGCTATGCTATTCACTTCCTACTGACTGATCAGTATGGACAAGAAAAGATGCTGACATTAGGGAACACACATCCGAAGATTTATAATGAAGCATTTGCCGTCTACGCCCAAGAGCAATTTAACCGATTAGGTATAAGAAATACGCTCTCGGAAACTGAGCTCAATCATTACTTTGAAAATGAACAAAGACTTCAGCTCATCCATAAAATGCTGGCCGCGGGACTCATTCGAAATGCTCTCGGAAGACTGCTTGAAATCTACCTTCTCCTTGATCGCGCTATTTACCTTGAAGAGCAAGGCTATGAAGCCAGGCTGATCGAATGTTTTGATGAATCGATCTCACCCAGAAATATTGCCGTGATTGCTCACCAAAAAAATTAAGCTTTTTCGTGGTAAGAGGCATACCGATAAAAAACGCCGTAACTGAGAAGAGCGACAACAAATCCACCTAAGACATCCCAGAAGTAATGCTGCTTGGTCGAGAGAGTCGAAAAAGAAATAATCACGGCCCAGATGAAGAAATAGGGAAACTTCTCTTTCTGCTCTTCTAGAAAAACAAACGACGTCAGAAAAGCGGTACTCACATGCAGACTCGGGCAACAGCTGGCCGGAGTATCAAGATTTCTTATCAGTGAAAAAATAAAGTCCGTCGCCATGTTGAGTTCTGTAGGCAAGGGGTAAAGGTGGCGAGGGTAAGTCGTGGGCCACATGATAAAAACACCAATACTGATAATGACCTGAAAGAGAGAAGCATAAAGGTACTTACTCAGATTCAATAAGTCCTTCATCATAAAATAGGTCAGCCCATACATCACATAGATACTGATGTAGATCCAAACAGAATCGGCCCAGAGAGGAATCATCTTGTCTGGCCAAAGCAAAGGTAGCTCTTGGGGTTGAAAAAAATAGAACCGATTAAAAAATAAATAGAGTGCCATCCCGATCAAGGACACCAGACTCGAGACGATCATCTTTTTATCATGAGTCACAAAGTGCGGGAGTTTAACTCTCATGAAATATTAAGACTAATTGAGATGAAATACTTCTCTCATTTCTTGATTAAGAAGCATCATCTTATGATCAATATCCGGATGATTTTTATCAGCAGGATCAAGAAGATAGTTCTCAGGCCCCATGGCCTTCACCATAAGCTTTGTCTGCCAAATATTATCATGGGCCATGTTGATGTCTTGGCGGTACTGATACTTATTTAAAGTGTCTTGAGAAATATAATCCTGAATCGAATTAAAGTAGTGATCGTTATAGATCTTTTTCCCATTTTCAAGTCTTGTGTAACCACGAACAACATAATCAATATAAACCACATCACACTCAAAAACTTCAAACATGTAGTTCAAAGCTTTCAGCGGAATAATTTCACCACAAGTCGCTACATCTAAGTCCAAACGAAAAGTACAAATCCCTTCAGGATCAGAAGCATCTGGGTAAGTATGAGTTGTAATGTGGGATTTATCTAAGTGCATTTTTACAGCGGCCTGGCCTTGAGATCCCATCTCCCAGTTTCCTCCACCTTTAAGGTCAGACATGAGAGTCATCGTCGAAGCACCTACTGGTTCATAGTCTTGAACAGTTTCAGATAAGATATTGGCCTCAATAATTTCACAGACTCTTCGTGCAATTTTAGAAATATTTTCAGCACAATACTTGGTATGGATGTAACTAATATAATCTTGTTTTTGCTTTTCGTTCATAGCGATACAAAAATCATAAAAATTGAACGAGAGGATTTTTGTGAGGTTATTAAAGCCTGAGAGCTTAATTGTTTCCTGCATGTTTTTCATGGCAAAAACTCCATTACATTAAGTAAGAATGAAAATTAAAGTAGGTTATAGGAAATGAGAGGGATTCTGACAATAAAAAAAGGGCCCGAGGCGTTAAACCTCAGGCCCTCGAAAGGCTTGAAATTAGATTAATCCGAGAGATTTTACGGCATCTCTTTCGCCACGAAGTTCTTCAAGAGTAAGTTTGAACTTTTCTTGACCAAATTCATTATGCTTAATGCCCTCAACCACTTTAAGTTTTCCACCCTCTACTCGGCATGGATAAGAGAAGATAAGACCTTTATCAACCCCATATTCGCCGTTAGAGGCAAGACACATAGAAAAAGTCTCTCCAGTAGCAGTTTCTGTTACGATGCTTCTGATCCCATCAACCGCAGCATTAGCAGCTGAGGCTGCTGAAGAAAGTCCGCGGGCCTTAATAATAGCAGCTCCACGTTGCTGAACCGTCTTAATGAAATCACCTTTTAACCATTCATGGTCAGTGATGATGTCAGTGGCATTTTTACCGTTAATTGTAGCATTAAAGAAATCTGGGTATTGAGTGGCAGAGTGATTTCCCCAGATTGTCATATTTTTTACTGCACTCACATCGACACCCGCCTTAATAGCAAGCTGAGCTTTTGCACGATTTTCATCCAAAGAAGTCATGGCAAAGAATCGATCCGATGGAATTCCTTTAGCATTATTCATGGCAATCAATGCATTTGTATTACATGGATTACCCACAACAAAAATTCTCACATCAGAAGCTGAAGACTTCTCAATCGCTTTGGCCTGGGCGGTGAAAATCCCGCCATTAATTTTGAGAAGGTCTGAGCGCTCCATTCCATCTTTACGAGGAACTGAACCAACACAAACAACCCAGTTAGCGTCTTTAAAAGCAGTATTAAGATCGGCCGTAAGAACGATATTTTTAAGAAGTGGGAAAGCACAGTCCTCAAGCTCCATCGCCACCCCTTTAAGGGCCGGTAATGCAGCTTCAAGTTCTAGCAACTGAAGTTCAACTTCAGTCTCCATACCAAACATCTGACCTGAAGCAATTCTAAATAATAAAGCATATCCAATTTGTCCGGCCGCACCTGTAACAGCAACCTTGACTCTTTTCTTAGTCACAACAACCTCCACTCATGAGAGTTAAATAATGCTGTTATTATATGTGAAAGCTGGGTGATTCTCATCTTTTATTCATCTCGCCTAGACAAAATATTTTCATGAAGCATAGTATTAAGACTAAAAAAGTTAATCAAAGAGGAAATCCATGCAAGGATCACAAAATAATTCAAATCAAGGCGGACAAGGCGGAGGCGGCGGCGGTGGACCGAGAAGACGCCGTTTCAGAGGCGGAGGCAATCGTGGCCCTCGTCCTGAAGGCAACAGACCGGCCGGACAGAATGCAGAAAATCGCAACCATCAACACCAATCAGGCAGCCGTGGACGTCGTGGTGGGCGCCCTTTAACCTCAAATCAGGTTCTTGTTAAATATGACAATCTGCTTGAGCAGCATCTCATCACTCGACGTAAATACTATGAATACTATAATCGCGTCGATGAGCGTCAATTATACCGTCTAGAGAAGAATTTCTTTGATAGTATTGAGCATTTACGTAGATTCGAGGCCAATTTAGAGCCATGGCAACGAGAGGCCCTAGAAAAGCGCAAAACAGAGCGCTACAAGCTTGATCTCACCTACTCTGGCAACAGAGGCTGGAATCCAGAGGAAATCGCCAAGGCCGATTTTCAACCTGATGAGAATGAAGACCCTCACTTTAAAGAATCTCAAAAAGAAGCTTTTGAAGAGTACAAAGAGGATACTGAAGAATCTGAAGGGACTTACGAAGATTATCTCAAAATGAAAGGCCTCAATTAAGAGGCCTTTTTTTCTGTAACTTTTTAAAAATAATTATTTAAGAACTAAATACCGTCTGTACCAGTCGCAGAGAACTGCTGAACAAGTGTTGGGCCAGCTTGAACTTCTTTATCTTTTTTAGAAGGCTTAATATTGTAAAGATAGTTATTGAGTGTTTCTTCTTGATCTTTAAGAATAGCATTCTTTAATTCTTCAGCAGGTATATCCAGAACTTCTGAAACCTTGCGAAGCATTTTTAGAGGGATATTACAAAGAGCACGCTCAACGTTTGAGATAAACTGGCCATTTTTATAGCCAAGCAAGTGAGATAATTCAGACTGAGAATAACCTTTAGGGTGGTTCATTCTTTTTGTGCGAATAAGTTGAGCAATGTTCTTAAAGCAACGCATGTGATCTCCGTAGAATGTTCAAAGAGGTGAAATAATATTCATTTTTTTCAGAATGTCATTCACCATTCCAAAAAAAATTATTATTCATCTTATCGACATTTTAATTTCTTTCTAACTAGGAAAATTTTGATGAAAATAATTTCGTGGAACGTCAACGGGATACGCGCTGTATATAAGAAGGGATTTCCTGAATGGTTCGCTAAAGAATCACCAGATATCCTATGCCTACAAGAGATTAAAGCTTCTTCTGACCAATTCCCTTCTGAATTAAAGGAAAATTGTGATTACGAGATATTCTATAGTTCCGCAGTTAAGAAGGGTTACTCAGGTGTTGCTACATTTTCTCGAGAAAAAATTCTTGACACAAAAAAATGTGAAAAAGAACTTTACGACGACGAAGGAAGGGTTTTAGTCCACGAATTAAAGGACTTTTTTCTCCTGAATGTTTATTTCCCCAATGGATCACGGGATCATCATCGCGTGCCATTCAAAATGAAATTTTGTGAGGATATTTTACAAAAAATGAACCAGCTTGAAAAAACCAAGCCCGTCATCATCACTGGAGACTTTAATACGGCCCACACAGAAATCGACTTGGCCAATCCTAAAACCAATACCAAGACAACAGGCTTTCTCCCCCTCGAGAGAGAATGGATCGATAAGCTCATTCAAGACGGATGGATTGATATTTTTAGACACCTTTATCCTGATGAGAAAGGTGCCTATACCTGGTGGAGCCCTCGCCCTACAGTGAGAGAGCGAAATATTGGATGGAGAATAGACTATTTTTTTATTTCGCCAAAACTTTTAAAGAAAGTAAAAAGGGCAGAGATCTTACCTCATGTAAAAGGATCCGATCACTGCCCTATTCTACTAGAAATTAAATAACTATCTTTTAAAAATCATCTTACCTTTTAGGCAAGTATAAGAAACAAGATCTTCATAGGATGAGCGCTGATTTTTGAGTGGTCCAATCATCTGCAGAAGTAATTCTTCAGCATTTCTTAAATCTGGTTTTGCTTTAAAGGGAACAACAATAAAACTTGCCTCTTTATTTTTAGCAAGATTACCTGTTTTTTTATCGCAACCTAAAATCTTCGCTCCGGCCAGTGTTGAACGATAAAGGGCCTTCACATAAGTCGCTTCACGAGGAGCACTTTTTTTATTTTGATCAACAAAACTTCTCATGACATCAAACATGGATAAGAAAGGTCCACCACCAATATCTGATCCAAGGGCCCAAGAGACTTTAGATTTTTCGGTTTTTTTGAAATTAAAAAGTCCAGACCCAAGGCCCAGTTCTTTTATAGGAGCATTCGATGTAGGACAGTGAATCACTGAGGTCTTAGTTTTCTTAAGCGTTTTAAGTTCATTTTCCGAAAGGTGAATACCGTGTCCCATAAGCGAGCGCTTACCAAGCATTCCCGTTTTTGAGTAAATATCAGTATAAGTTTTCACTTTTTCAAAACCTGGGATCTTTTTATAAATGGATAAGACAAAATCAATTTCTGCAGGAGTTTCAGACAAATGAGTTTGCTTGAAGCATCCGGCCTTATCAGCAAGGCGACTCCCTTCTTTCATGACTTTTGGAGTCGTGGTGATTGCAAAACGCGGTGTAAAACAGTGCTTTTTCCCAAAACGCTTAATCAGTTTTTTGGTTAAATTGATAGATTCATCTTCACTTTGAGTTAACTCCTCTGGGGAATGCATATTCATGAGGACATTACCAATGACAAAATCACCTTTGACTTCTTTCATGGCAGCCACGATGGCATTCTCATGGATAGAACTATAGCAGGCCCCGCCAATCGTCCCTGTTGCAGTGAGTTTCTTGAAGAATTCTTTGGCCTTTTTCTGAGAAAATTCCTTTTGAGCAAACTTCATTTCTGTGGGGAAGGTATATTTCTGGAGCCATTCGAGGAGTGAATCCTTAGGCATTTCACGGACATCATCCTGAACCCAATGAAAATGCATATCAAAAAAACCAGGCATGATAACTGAGTCTTTAAAATCAATTAAATTTCTTGAAGTGATCAATTGAGAATATTTTTTTAAGCCCTTATTGAGAGGCATTAAATCCTTAATCTTGCCCTTTTGAACAACTAAAAGTCCCTCAGCAATAAAATCACATTTTTTATCTGATAAAGGGTTGAGGATAGCTCCCTTATAAAAAGTATATTTTTGCGTTGCCATAGTTAGTCCTTTTCTCTGGCCCATGAGACTTTAAGAGGGTTAAGCTGATACATATTATGAGAAAAATAAATCTACAATTTTTGTTCCTCTTTGTCTTGGGCCTTTTACCTCAACTGGGCCTCTCAACTCCTTATGAAGTTAAGGAGATCAGAGTTTTTAATGTCAATTCAGCCATCACTCCGGCCACCTTTGATTATCTCGATTCCCATATAAAAAAAATTCCCGTTGGATCAATGGCCTTAATCAAAGTCAATACTCCTGGTGGACTGATCACAACAACTAAAGACTTAATCACATTAATAGGTTCAATTAATATCCCTGTTACCGTTTGGATTACTCCTGAAGGAGCCTCTGCTTCAAGTGCGGGCGCTATTATAGCCAGTTCTGCTCATTTTATTTTAATGTCAGCTGGAACTAATCTGGGTGCCGCGACACCTGTTGGGCTAGGCAAAGATATCGATGAAAAAGACGGTAAGGCCAAGGCCCTCAACGACTTAAAGGCGATGGTGCGCTCTCTTAGTCATTTGCGCAACAGGCCTGCAGAACCTTATGAACAAATGATTGAATCAGCTAAATCTTTTACCAACCAAGAGGCCCTGCAGTTAAAAATCATCGATGGTCAACTAGATAACCTATCGGCGATTGGAGCGATCCTGAGTGGTAAAAAATTTAAAATAAAAAATGAAACATTTGAAATTGCCTTTAGTGAGAATTTACAATTTAAAGAAATCGCCCCTAGTCTTGGGCAAGAACTTCTCAGTGTCCTGGCCAATCCTTCAACTGCCTATGTGCTCTTCCTCGTGGGTATAGCACTTCTCTATTTTGAATTTCAGGCGCCGGGTGGCTATGTTGCCGGAGGAATCGGTATCACTCTACTTATTCTCGCAGCGATTTCATTTCAGGTCCTGCCTTTAAACTGGGGTGCCTTAGCATTAATTATTGTGGGAATCATTTTACTTATTTTAGAGATCTACATCACCAGCTATGGCCTGTTAGGACTCGGTGGTTTGGCCGCATTTATTTTTGGATCTTTATTTTTATTCCATGGAGAGACCGGCTTCATCTCCATTGAATATCCAGTCTTGATATCGACCATTGTTGGTGGTCTTCTCTGTGGTGGATTCCTCACTTGGTATTTTATTCGTGAGAAAAGAAAAATGGTTGACCACCAAGATTTTTTTCTGCCACTGGGGGCAACTGGCCACATCCATGAAGTTCTAGACAAAGAAGGACTCATCTATCAGATAAAAGTCAGAGGAGAGATCTGGAAGGCGCAAGCGGATTCAAAGCTTGAAAAAAATGATACCGTAAAAGTCACATCTATCGACAAAGAAAAATTAATGGCAAAAATATCTAAGGCCCACAAGGAGTAACTATGCTTATCACTTACCTACCCATAATCGTCATTCTGGGACTCTTCTTCTTTAGTACCTTTAAGGTCCTCAATGAATATGAGAGAGGCGTCATTCTCAGACTCGGAAAATTCACGGCCGTTCGAGGACCTGGATTAATCATCCTCGTTCCAGGACTTGAGAAAATGATTAAGGTTGATCTACGTCTTGTGACAATGGATGTTCCAGCCCAAGACATTATCTCTAAAGATAACGTGACCCTTAAAGTGAATGGTGTTGTTTACTTTAAAGTGAGTAGTCCTGAGCATGCGATTATTACTGTCGAGAACTACTACCATGCAACAGCTCAAATTGCCCAAACCACTCTACGCTCAGTTGTAGGTCAGTATGAGCTGGATGAAATTCTTGCTCATCGTGATCAAATTAATGGTCGCCTCCAAGAAATTTTGGATGAAGTCACTGAGCCATGGGGAATTAAAGTCACTAACGTTGAAGTGAAGGCGATTGATCTTCCGATTGAGATGCAAAGAGCGATGGCCAAGCAAGCTGAAGCGGAAAGAGAAAAAAGAGCTAAAATTATCTCTGCCCAAGGGGAATTTGAAGCTTCTCAAAAACTTGCTGAAGCCGCCAAAGTTTTGGGTGAGCAAAAAGATGCGATTACCCTTCGCTATTTAGAAACCATGAGAGAAATATCAGGAACCGGAAACAACACGACGTCGTTTTTTCCAGTTCCCATCAATTTTTTAGAAAAAGTTCTTTCTCGCTAGTAGACACTTATGAAATTGGTAGGAGTCCAAAAAGGCTCTTACCAATTTTTTGAACCGATCTGCCTGCCATTTTTATCGATCCGACTTTCTTCTTCTATGTCTTCAGAACGATGATCCTGGGCATCCTCTACAGAGGCCGGAGTTCGAGTGATAGACTCTTTGGTTTTCAAATCTAGATCATTTTCTTGCTGTATATCTTTTTGAACATCCTCAAAGAGAGCTTTATTAAATTCCTTCACGGACTTTGCAAAAGATTGAGTTGAAAGTGTGGCGAGAATGAACAAAAAAGTGAATTTCATAACCTGTCTCCTATAATTATCTTATCGGAGGTATCAGAGAGAAAATTAAAGCTTTATTTCATGCTAACTTATTGATTCTTAGATAAAAAAAAGGGAGCCGAAGCTCCCTTTTTCCTAGCGAACAACTTTTCGCAAATTCTGATTAAGTTCTTTTTTACGGATACGGATACTCTTCGGAGTCACTTCAACCCACTCATCATCATCAATCCAATCTAGCGCCCAATCAAGAGTTCTTGGTGTGATCGGTGGAAGAATAACGTTTTCATCCTTACCGGCCGTACGAACTGATGAAAGATGTTTTTCACGACAAACGTTCACGTTCAAATCGTTTGGACGAGTATGCTCTCCAACCACTTGACCTTCATAAGTCATCTCAGTTGGAAGAACAAATTGCTTACCAGAAGCAA
>CANEVK010000079.1 GCA_947442115.1 Bacteriovoracaceae bacterium
ACGCCTAAAGCTTCTTTAAGCTTGGGAGACAGTGAGAGAAGTAATCCATCCGCATCTTTTAAAAAATCGGCAATGTTCTCTTTAATCTGAGGGGATTTAAAGTCAAGTCGGACTAATTTTTTTTGCTGATTAAGTTCTTTGTACCAGTCTTCAAAGCTGTCATCAAATTCAGAAAACTTACCTGAAAGAAAAGGATCTTTATGTTTTTCATCTTCGATCTTGATCACTTCATAACCAAGATCACAGAGAATTTTTCCGGCCAGTGGGCCCGGTAGACGGTGAGTCAGGTCAATGAACTTAAGTCTCTTACTCATCTTAAGCTTCTTGAACTTGGAAAAGAGATTTAAACTCTTCAATACCATGACCGACATTTTCACAAGACTGACTGGTGCAAATTTGGAAGCGCTCTTGATCCTCTTGCTGATAGCTCACGATAAATCGTGGAAAAAAGTGGCTTCTAATTTCGAGGAAGTCTTGGTTTTGTAGCCATGAAACAGGAACTTCCACTCGTCTGAAAATTTCATGTGGATATGTCAGGGCCCTGAGACCCTCTCCATGGCCAAAAGGATTGGACAGAGTCATCTGTGCCAAGTGATCGAACTTGCCTTGAAACAGAGTTTGAGGATTATATTTTGAGTCAAAGACGGCGAGTCTTTTTAAAAGAAGAACAAAGGTCATAGGAGAGGCGCGAAAGGACTGATCAAAGAGAGCTGCTGGAAGGTTATCAAATCCAGGAGTTTGTTTTTCTTTGGAGGTTTGTAAAAGTTCATTCCCAACCAGAAAGTTTTGAATGATGTAGTCCGAGGTGTCGAGAGCATTTTTCTTGAAAATCTCATTTCCAAAAACTTCGTAAAGACGAAGCTGGGCATCCGCAAACTGAACATAATCTTCAAGATAGAGTGATTGATGATCAAGACTTGTGACATGCTTAATAAAATGTTTTTGTGATGAATGATCTTGCTTAATAAATTGAGCTAAGCACCCCTCGAGTGTGTCCTTGATTAAGGTGATCGCCTGGTTTTGGATAACATCTACCGGACAATATTGAACCACATCACAAAGTGCAGACTGTAAAAGATAATTCCAGCTGGCTATCCCTTTACGATCAGTGGCCGGTGGCATGCGAAGCTTTCTTTGTTCTAGTAATCTGTGACGAATGTCTCGAATAATTTGCCAGCCCTCTTGAGAGTAGAAATCAGATTTGAAGTCTGGATTGAGTGAGATGACGTTCAATTTATTATCAAAGTTTCCTTCATCAGAAATATTAAAGATCTTGAGATATTTTTCGATATCTCGCTTTTGATCTTCCGGAGCATCTTCAAAACTGGAAATAAATTCTTCTTTTGAAAAAGTAAAATAGAGGCCTTCATGTCCCTCTGAATCAGCATCCTGGGCACTAAAGAAATAGCCATTATCAGACATCATTTCGGTTTTGATATAGTCTAAAGTCTGAAGAATCCCATCAAAGATAAGAGGAGAAGGATAGAATTGAGACATTTTTGCTAAAAGTTTTAAGAGCCCAGCTTGATCATAAAGCATCTTTTCAAAGTGAGGCACTAGGAATTGATCATCTACAGAGTAGCGATGAATCCCCCCCTTGGCATGATCATAGACTCCTCCGAGGAGCATTCTTTCAACGGTTTCTACAATATGCTGACCCTGCTCTTGAGGAATCATCCCTTCAAGAATCTGTTCTGAGGCCCATTCATAGAAAGCAAAGTGAGGAAATTTAGGAGCCTTGCCATAGCCTCCATTTTTTTCGTCAGCGTAGTTTTTCAGAGCATTCATGATGGCCGATGGGCCCGGGAAATGACCTGGAAACTCAATTGGTTTTTCAAGCTCTAAAGGCTTTTTGAGTTCTTGAATAATTTTTAGGCCATTTTCATGCAACATTTTATCTTGAGATTGATGGAGACCTTGAAAGTGCTTAAGAAGATCCATAAAACTTGGCATGCCTTCTCTTGAAACTTTTGGGAAATAGGTTCCGGCCATAAAAGGAAGTCCATCAGGAGTTAAAAAAATTGTCAGTGGCCATCCACCTCTGCCGGTCATGAGAGAACATACATTTTGGTAATAGTGATCAAGATCCGGATACTCCTCGCGATCAACTTTAATCGATATGAAATGCTTATTAAGAAAGTCAGCAGTCTCTTGATCTTCAAATGATTCGTGGGCCATGACATGGCACCAATGACAAGAAGAGTAGCCAATAGACAAAAAAATGAGCTTGTTGAGTTCCCTTGCTTTTTTAAGGGGTTCCTCACTGTAGGCCCACCAATGGATCGGATTTTCAGCATGTTGCTGCAGGTAGAGAGAGTTTTCTAGCTTTAATTTATTTTCGGACATAAAACCTCGAAATTTGGTGAGTGGTAGAAAGGTGCTAAATTACTTTGGGCTTAATCTTCAATGCTTTAGCTAGTGTTGGTCAAGGGAATTTGCCTTTTAAACCTGAGCAAGATATAAGAGAGGAAGTATGGAAAAAACGACCGGCGAGTCTAGTGCTTTAAATGCGCAAGATGCCTCGGCGGAGGAAAAGTCTAAAAAATCTTTTTTTGGCTCTTTCTTCTCCACTTACAAAATTCCTCTTTTCTCACTCGTGCTTTTTGGTTCATTCTCCTTGCATGCTCTCTATCCTCAAACCTTTAACTTTGGATTTAAGCGTCAGAAGACCTATCGCTTCAAAAGTGACTCTTTAGGTTTTTTTATTGGGGATATTAGTTTTTTCGCTAACAACACTTACGATGAAGCCGAAGCTAAAATAGTGAAGTTGTTTCCAGATAAGATTCAAGTCAAAGTTAAAAAAGTGATCAGGCCTGTGCTTATCCTTTGTGAAAAGCATCAACTCGATCCTTTCTGGGTTCTCTCTGTCATGTGGACGGAAAGTCATTTTAAGCAAGACGTTACATCCAAGAAGGGTGCTAAAGGCTTAATGCAAATCATGCCTTCAACATTTATGGAAACCTTGGCCTACATGAAAGAAAATAATCTTCATCTAGAATCAGATAAAGGTGAGGAATATCTTCGCTACCAGTACGCACAAACTTTTGAAGATTTAGGATATTCAAAACTAGTCGCAAAGTTGAGAAATCTTGAAGTCGGAATTTTCTATCTTAAGAATTTACTCGTGGCCTTTAATAACAATCATCACCATGCGACAGTCGCTTATAACATGGGTCCATTTTGGACGAAGGGACAGTTAAGAAATAACCTCCCTGTTGGACAAAATAACCATTACTTGGATAAGGTTCTCAAAAACTATTACCACATTACAAAAACTCTGAGCCAAACGACCAATGTCGCCTTCATCCCAAGAATCTAACCTGGCCCAATTGAGGGAAGCCTTAATTCATCTTAACTCTCAGTTATGCATGGTTATTTCTGAGAGAAGGACTATCAGTCTTAAAATTCAAGAACTCAAAAAAGGCCATGGGCGCTTTTCCCATTTCGATCCAGAAAGAGAAATCCTAGTTTTTGGATTGTTGAAAAATGATCTGGAGCAACTCTCTTTAAAAGAGCTTTTATCATTTTCTCTTATTATGGAGGATCAGGCGATGGCGCTGGCCCCCGGTTCATACCCACAATGGTCGTCTGGAACTCACCTGGAGAGTCCCAAGTTAGATGCTGCTCATCAAGTAAATCCCCTTTTATTAAAAGTGACCCATCCAGATTTATTTTCTCGCCTCAATCTTGTTGCTGATTTTAGATTTTTAAAAGACTTATGATTGCCGAAGCTTAACTGAATCTCTATCATCATGGCTTATGAAAATGGATCAAGTCATAGCCCTTGATGGCCCTTCAGGTAGTGGCAAATCGACAGTGGCAAAATTAGTCGCAGAGAAACTTCACCTTGTTTATATTGATACGGGAGCGATGTTTCGTGCTGTTGCTTATGCTTTACAGCATACAGGTCTTGATTTTACCCAGCCAAAACTCACTGAAGCAGAAGAAAAAATAGTTCAATCTTTTTTTCATGATCACCGTTTTCAATTCGCACCTTCCAAAGGTGTTTTAGTTCAGCTTGATAATTTAAATCTGACTGATGTTATTCGAGAGCATCATGTCTCTAGACTTGCCTCTCAAATCTCAAAACATAAAGTAATTAGAGATTTTTTGGCCCATTGGCAGAGAAGCATTGTTCAAAATAGAGCTGCTATTCTTGATGGAAGAGACATTGGCACAGTCATTTTTCCTCAAGCTGCCTTAAAGATTTTTCTCACGGCTTCACCTGAAGAAAGGGCCCAGAGACGTTTTGAAGAGCTTCAGGGACGAGGCCAGCATGAACACAGCTTAAATGATATTTTGAAAGATATTAAGGATCGTGATCATGAAGATATGACTCGTGACATTGCTCCACTAAAAAAAGCTTCAGACTCAATTGAAATTGATACGACCGGTAAAACGATTCAAGATATTGTAGAGACTATTATTCAATTATGGCTTCGTCGTAAGGATCATTTATGATTTTGACTCAAGATAAATTTAATCAACTGACATCTCAATTTTCTCATTTGAAACCAGTTCTTGTGGTAGGGGATTTGGGTGTTGATAAATATACATTTGGTGAAGTGAAGAGAATTTCTCCCGAAGCACCTGTTCCTATCCTAGAGGTGAGTAAAGAGTGGGATAAATTGGGGCTCGCGGCCAACGTATCTGACAACCTTAAAAGTCTCGATGTGCCTTCAACTATTTGCGGTATTGTAGGAGAGGACTCCCGGGCCAATTTAGTTGAACATCTGTTGGAAGAGCGAGGGCTTAAAACCTGGGGAATTGTTAGAGATCGCTCTCGGATGACGACCTATAAAGAAAGAGTGACAACGTCCACTCAACAAATTTGTCGGGTTGACTATGAAACCAAAGATCAGATTGATGAAGAAACAAGTAAGAGAGTTTTTTCTCGCATACAAGAGTTTTCACTGAATCACTCTGGAATCATTTTGGAAGATTACGGCAAAGGTTTATTTACTCAGGATCTTTGTCAAAAAGTCATAGGACTGTGCCAGGAATCTAAAATCTTTCTTGCTGTTGATCCTTCTCGCTCGACTCCACCTGTTTGGTACAAGGGGGCAACTTTACTAAAACCTAATAAACTTGAGTCACAAATGATGGTTGAGGCCCTGGGTTATTTTAAAGAAAGAAATCTAGAAAATATTGCGAAGATTCTAGTCGATAAGCTGAATTTGAAAAAAATTATTATCACCCTCGGCGCTGATGGGATGGCGATGCTTGATACTGAATCAGATGGTCAGCTTAAGTTAATCCCAACTGCCGCCAATGAAGTCTTTGATGTTTCAGGAGCTGGTGATACGGCCATTGCTGCGATCACAGCATCTCTTCTTTCTGGTGCGACTCTTGAAGAGGCCGCATGGGTGGGTAATTGTGCTGCGGGTGTCGTTGTACGCAAACGTGGAACTGCTTTATGTAGCATGGAAGAACTTTCAGACTACTTCACCAATCTGCGAAAAATTATTCATTAATGCTCACGACCACTTCTCCTGGGCCAGGGCTTCTCTTTTTTAGTTTCCTGTACCGGGCTGATTTATTTTCATACGAGCTTTTCGAAGATCGCATCAAATCCCTTTTTGGGGACTGCATGCGCTTTAAGCCACTCTTCAATCCACTCACTCAATACTATGAAAAAGAAATGGGTGAGGGGTTGCCGCTTGAAAGATATTTTTTTGTTGCCACGGCCCCATTACCCCGGGAATTTTTACTCTCTACCAAACTTTTAAGTCTTGATTGGGAGAAGGAGTGGAGTGTTGATGGAAAGAGGCCTGTTAATGTCGATATCGGATTGATTGCCCCAGAAAATTTTATCCTGGCGACGACTAAGTCTTTTAGTCATCGTATTTATTTGGGGCAAAACATTTATGGGGATCTGACCTATCTCACTCAAAATAGTACCTACAGTTTACTTCCCTGGACGTATCCAGATTACAAGGATCAGGAGAAACTTGATTTTTTTAATTGGTGTCGATCATTTCTTTTGCAATCAATTTAAGCTGCGTCAAAACCCTTCCTTTTCAATTAGCTAGGTCCTTGCTAATCTTTTGAGCGAACAATTCCAAAGGATTTCCATGCAAGTACTCGAGAATCTTCTCGTTAATTTTAAGTCTGAGATTACGGGTGTGACAAAAGTTGCTGACCTGCTTAATTTAAAGGCCAAATATATTGGTAAACAAGGCCCACTGGCCGAGGTGATGAAGGGACTTAAAGATGCTACTCCCGATGAAAAAAGAACTCTCGGGGCACGGGCCAATGAGCTTAAATCAGTGATTGAGGATCTTGTTGCTGCCAAGATGGTTGAATTAGAGGTGGCAGAAATTAATGAAAACTTGGAAAAAGATAAAATTGATTTCTCATTAACCGATTCAGTTCTTGATAAAGGCCTTCAAGCTGCAGGACTTCACCCCGTCACAATTATTCAGCAAGAAATTGAAGATATTTTTATCTCGATGGGCTTTGAAGTGCTCGATGGACCGCATATTGAGGATGATTATCATAATTTTGAAGCGCTTAATATTCCGGCGACCCATCCTGCTCGAGATATGCAGGATACATTTTGGTTTGCTGATAAAAAACACCTGCTTCGGACTCACACCTCAACCATTCAGGTCCGCGGTATGAAAGAGAGAAAACCACCTTTCCGCTTTGTCGGCCCGGGTAAAGTCTTTCGTTGTGAGAGGACTGATGCCTCTCATGAGATGGTTTTCCATCAGTTAGAAGGAATGATGGTGGGGGAAAATGTTTCGGTAGGAAATCTCATTTATTTTATGAAAACACTTCTCACTGAAATCTTTAAAAAAGAGGTTGAAGTGAGGCTTCGTCCTGGTTTTTTTCCTTTTGTTGAGCCAGGCTTTGAGCTTGATATTAAATGCCTTATTTGTTCGGGCAAAGGGTGCTCTGTTTGTAAGCATGTTGGATGGGTTGAGCTCCTTCCTTGTGGCATGGTTCACCCGAATGTGCTCAAGGCCGGTGGGATAGATCCAGAAAAACATAATGGTTTTGCTTTTGGATTAGGTCTCGATCGATTGGTGATGATGAGATACGGGATAGATGATATCCGTCACATCCATTCCGGTGACTTGCGCTTTAACTCTCAATTTAAAACATTCTAGGACATATATGCTTATTTCACTTAACTGGATTAAAGATTTCGTTCAATTGCCGACCCTGCCTCCTAAAGAGCTAGGCTCCATGTTCACTCTGGCGACGGCCGAGGTGGAGGATATTAAAATTAAAGGTGAGGCCCTAAGGCCAATCCTCTGCGTGGAAATTAAGTCCCTTAAACCTCACCCAGAAGCTGATAAACTGAACCTTGTGACTTTTGATTATGGAAATGGGCAGCTGAAAGAAGTTGTCTGTGGGGCGCCCAATGTCAAAGTGGGATTAAAAGTTCCTTATGCGCCCATCGGTACGACACTCCCGAATGGCTTCACCCTTGAGCCCAAGAAAATTCGCGGCATTCTTTCAGATGGTATGCTTTGTTCAGAAACTGAACTTGGCATTGGTGAAGGGAAATCTGGCCTCATGGAGCTTAGAGCTGAGGTCGTTCCAGGAACTCCCATTGTAGATTACTTAAAAATTCCGACAGACATCATTTTGGATGTTGATAATAAGTCTCTTACTCATAGACCAGATTTATGGGGCTACCTTGGACTTGCCCGAGAATTTGCGGCCGCCCATAAAGTTCCTCTGAACAATCCTTTTAATTCTGATTGGCAAAAGAAAATGGAATCTAAAATCACTGGAGGGAGTTCACCTCTAAAACTAGATATTGATCAAGATTCATCCTGTCTTGCCTACTGGGGGCTGGCAGTTGATAACGTCGTCGTTGGCCCGACTCCAGACTGGATGAAGAACCGCTTGGAAGCTGCAGGGTTGCGCTCTATAAATCTCATTGTCGATATCTCAAATTATGTCATGGTAGAGCTCGGAATCCCGAACCATATTTTTGATCGTGAAAAAATATCTGGAGATAAAATTTTTGTTAAGCGCTCCGGAGAGACCAGATCTTTTGTGACTCTTGATGAGAATAAACGAGAAGTCGTGGCTTCAGATACTCTTATTTCGGATTCAACGAAGCCACTTGTGCTGGCCGGAATCATGGGTGGTTCTGAAAGTGGTGTCACTGAGAAAACAACCAAATTATTCCTTGAAGTGGCCAATTGGGAGGCCCCTGAAGTTCGTAAAACATCTGTTCGACTAGGGCTTCGCACTGACTCATCTCAAAGATATGAGAAAACTTTAGATAGTAATCTTTGTTACAGAACGCTTTTACGTCTAGTGGATCTTATTTCTGAACTTTGCCCAGGCGCTAAAGTCGTTGGTGGGGTTGAAAAGTTTACTCATGAACAAAAGCTCTCAAAGCCCATCACATTAACGATCACCCATGAGCAAATTAATTCATCCTTAGGGATGGAAATTTCTCAGGAAAAAATTATCGATATTTTTTCTCGACTAGATTTTCAGGTGAATCAAAAAGCATCTTCATTTGAAGTGATTGTTCCATCTTATCGCACAACTAAAGATATAAGCTGCAAAGCTGATCTGGTTGAAGAAATTGGTCGCATGATTGGTTACGATAATATTACACCCATCTCTCCTATGATGGCCGTGAAACCAGTGCGGCTTTCAGGGACAAAAGTTTTTCATCGTAAGATTCAAGACTTCATGGTGTTCCAAGCAAAAGCCTTGCAAGTCATGACTTATCCTTTAACTGGGCCAACTCTCTTAAAGCAGGCGATGTGGCCCGTGATGAATGATCATTTGGTTTTGGTTAACTCCATTTCTGTTGAGCATGATCGTATGAGGCCATCTATTGTTCCATCTGCTATTGAGATGTCATCGCAAAATCAAAAAAACTTTGATGAGTTTGCTTTTTATGAATTGGGACGAAGTTATCTTGATTTTGAAAAAGAAAGAAGTCAGCTTGTGATTGGTTTTTACTCAAAAGAAAAGACACGCTTTCTTGAACTCGTGAATGCGATTGAGAAATTATTTTCAACGCTTAATATTTCGGCCAATTTTGCGCCAAAGAATGAGAAGTTTGCCAATCCTGTGATGCCTGCCAACTGGACAGGCCTTCATCCACATGAGTATTTAAATATTCAGGTGATGGGAAAGTTCATCGGTGCTCTCACAACGGTCCACCCATTAGTCTTAAAGAATTTTAAAATGAAGGGGCATCTTTCTCTTGCTGTGATTGATCTCACTGATATTGAAGCCAGAGAGTTAAAAGATAAGACAAAGTATAATCCACTCTCAAAATTTCCTTCTTCAACGTTTGATCTGACGGTGGTGATGAATCAGGCCAGTCCTGCAGCAGGAGCTATTGGAGTTTTAAATTCTCTTAAACAGAAAGAAATCAAAAGCAAAAGCATCGTAGATGTATTCATGATGAATGAGACTCAAAAGGCCGTCACGATTCGTACAGTTTTTGAAGATTCAGAGAAGACTTTATCGTCTGAAATGATCAAGGAATTAGAGCAAAAAGTTGTTCAAGTTCTTGAAAAGGCTGGTTTCCCTTTAAAGAATTAATCCAGCATTTTTCGTGTGCTGCAAAGAGTTAAGAAAAAAATAAAATATTTCTTCTTAAATCTCTTGACGAAGTTTTGGAGAATAAATATTATCCCAAAACACTTCAGACGAAATTTAGTAGTTAAAAGTTGAGTTAACACTCAGGCAGTGAAGTTCGCTCTTTGAAAATTGAATATGATTATAAAGTTTTGAAACCTTCGGGTTTCAAGATGAGATGAGAATGGAACCCGTTCAATTGCCTAGTCTTCCGTAAGTTTTAGTACTTCGGTACAGGAAGACGGCATAGAGACGAAAGTCTTTATTGTTTTAGAACAAATTTGAACAAATTCTG
>CANEVK010000080.1 GCA_947442115.1 Bacteriovoracaceae bacterium
ACATAACATTATAGCGTGTGCTGATCTCAGATTCTGTAAAGACACCTGTTTGGAGAAGAACATTTGTCTTCTTTGAGTCTTTAAGCACAGCGATTGCTTCAGGAGTTGTGCGCATGTTACCTAGGCCTCGCTTAGCAGCTTCTTTGACCCAATCTTGTGAATAGCCATCACCATTAAAGACCACAGCTTGAGCATTAGCGTACCACTTAAGAATAACTTTCATCAGAGCTTCATCAGAAGTCTTACCAGCAGCAAGCTCTTGCTCAATAATCTGATTTGTTTCTTGAAAGATATTAACGATACAGGCATTTAAAATTGAAAGAGGATAACCAATTGAAGCAGATGAACCACAGGCACGGAATTCAAATTTATTACCCGTAAAGGCAAACGGAGAAGTTCTGTTTCTGTCAGTATTATCTTTGAAAATATCCGCTAATTGGCGAGTCCCTAAATCGAGAGTTTGGCGTGCACTGGCCACATATTTACCAGATGAAACCATCGACTCCAGAATCTTCGTTAAAGTATCTCCTAAGAAAACAGACATAATCGACGGTGGAGCTTCATTCGCTCCAAGTCGGTGGTCATTACCATGGGAAGCAATTCCCATTCTAATGATATCAGCATGTCTATAAACAGCTTCCACAACTGTCGCCACCACCGCAAGGAAACGAAAATTTTCATGAGGATCATGACCAGGATCAAGGAGGTTTACACCTGTGTCAGTGGACATTGACCAATTCAGATGTTTACCAGAACCATTGACACCCGCAAATGGTTTTTCATGAAGCAAACAGACAAAATCATGTTTCAGAGCGACTGTACGTAATACAGTCATAACAATTTGATTGTTATCAGCTGCGGTATTAGCATCTTTAAAAATGGGAGCTAATTCAAACTGTCCAGGCGCCACTTCATTGTGACGAGTTTTGGCCGGGATACCCATTTTATAGAGCTCGATTTCAACTTCTTGCATATAAGCAAGAACGCGATCTTCAATAAGGCCAAAATAATGATCTTCAAGCTGTTGGTTTCTAGATGTTAATGAACCGACAAGGGCACGTCCTGTCATCACTAAATCTTGACGACCGAAATAGAACGCTTTATCAATGAGAAAGTATTCTTGTTCAGCTCCACAAGTTGTATGGACCTTATTCACATCCTTCATCCCAATAAGATGACAGAACTTTGTCATCACTTCATTGATCTTAAGATCAGATCTCAAAAGAGGAGTTTTGGTATCGAGGGCATCACCATGATAAGAAACAAAGGCCGTTGGAATAACAAGTGTTTTTCCATTGGCCGCTTCTTTAATAAAGATAGGTGAAGTTAAATCCCAAGTCGTATAACCACGGGCCTCGAAAGTCGCTCGAGAACCACCGTTAGGAAAAGAAGAAGCATCTGGCTCACCCTGCATGAGCTGAGAAGCAGAAAGAGCTTCGATAGGACGATCTCCATCAAAACTTAAAAAGGCATCATGCTTTTCAGCAGTAGATCCTGTTAGTGGTTGGAACCAGTGACAAAAATGGGTCGCACCTTTACCAATCGCCCAGTCCATCACAGAGTTTGCTACTTTCGCAGCTAGATCTTTAGTAATCGTTTTTTTTCCATCAATCACTTGCTTGAGAGCATCTTTATCTTCAAGAGAAAGTGATTTTGAGAGGTGATAATTATAAACATTTTCACCATAATACTGACTGACCTTGAGGTATTTCCCCTGATCATTAACGGGAACTGAACACTTTCTTGTTTTTCTTGAGTAGGCAGTTAAACGTGCCTGACCTTTCAGATCTTGGGCCATAGTATCTTTCTCCTGGGAATTGTTATCTCGAATATTATATAAGGGACTTAAACTTGGAACAATCAAGGAATATATTCTCTGTCATTTTGTTAACTTGAGAGACAAGGAGTTTCAAGATAAACTAACTCAACTATGTTAATCTTTAGATTGTCTCAAGAATTAATTTCAGATGAATTAGAGCAGTGGAAAGATCTCCAGAAAATGACACTCGGAGAAGAAGTTCACCCTGAACGCGCCCTGAGTTATTGTCTCTCAAGAGAGGCCCTGCGCGCTTGCTTGCGCGAACAAGGAGTTGACCTTCAAATCCCCCATCTGATTGTCACTGATCATCACAAAATTTCTATCGCCGAGGACTACACTCTTTCCATTTCCCACACAAAAAATTGGGGAGCTGCAGTGATTGGTTCTAGACTGAAATATTTGGGTTTAGGTATTGATGTTGAGTTAAAAGATCGAGCAATTAAATCCGCTGTTTTAGATCGCATCCTCCATTCTGAGGATCAGGTCTTGGAACCTCTGACTATTTGGTGCCTCAAGGAAGCAATCTTTAAAACTCTCATGAACGCCCAAAGAATTACTAACCCAGTTGAGTTTTCAAGTATTCAAGTGACATCTAGAGGATGGACTCACGCGGACTCAAAATCCATGGGAGATTACCAAATGGTAGATCACCCCAAACTTGTCATTGCTCTGGCCTGGATTAAAATTTAAAAACTTTTTCAGCAAGTCCCCTATCAGCGATTGAAATTTCTTTTAATGTTCGAGGTTGCTTTTCAGGCATGATTTCAATTTTCTGAATCATTCCAAGTCTAGATACAATTAACTGGTAAGTGAGATCGGGAAAAATCATCGAAGAAATTTTATCCGCATCCTCTTTTAAAAATCTCAAATTATTGAGAAATATAATTTCATCACCGGCATTAAGACCAGCCTTATGAGCAGGGCCATTGAGAAGAACTGTTTTGACAATAGCTCTTTCTCCAGAAAATTCCCACTCCACACCCAGCCATGGATTATTATTCTGCTGCCACTTCATCTCTAATCCCATCTTCTTTAAGGCAGAATCAAAATCAATATCTTGTGTCGTCTCAATCATGTTTGAAAATTGCTCGAGCACTTCTGGGCCCGCAAGATTTTCAACGATCTTGTAGACTTCACTTTTGGTGAGCCCCTTGTCTGGGCGTTTTTTAAAAAGATCCCAAAGTGAGATAAGAACATCATTAATCGATTTTCCTTTCTCAATTAAAAGTCCATGGAGCACCATGAAGACTAATCCACCCTTGAGGTAATAACTCACTGATGAGTTCTTGGAATTTTCATCAGGACGATAAAGCTTAACCCACGCATTAAAGGAGCTTTGATCTAGTGAGTGAAAGTAGCGACCAGGAGTTGAAAGATAGGTCTCAAAATGTCCTTTCACAGCATCCAAGTATTCTTCGAGGCTCGAAATCCCTGCGCGATAGACAAAAAGATCATCCATGAAACTGGTCAAACCTTCAGCAAGCCACAATAGATTGGTGTAATTTTCATTGAGATAATCAAACGGTCCAAGCTCTTCCGGTCTAATTCTTTTAACGTTCCACAGGTGAAAGTATTCATGACCAACAAGCGAAAGATAATTAAGGTAATCCTTTCTATTCGCAAGTTTTCGACCATCAAAATGCAAAGCGGTAGAATTTAAATGCTCAAGTCCGCCATAGAGTTTAGGAACGAAGTGATTGATGAAAAGATAGTTCTCATAAGGGAGCTCGTCATTGAAATGCTTGGCCACAGCTTCAACAATCCGTTTAATATCATTTTTTAAGTCTTGTTTGTGAGGATAAAGCTGACCATAAGAAGCGATATGATGAGGTTTGCCTTGATACTCAAATCCATCTGTCTCATGACAACCTACCTCTACTGGGCAATCAATTAAAGTATCATAGTCTTGAGCGACAAAAAGAAATTGATCTCTCACTGGAGAGATATCTTTTAAGGACGTACTTAACTTACTCCAGATTTTAGGAAAACGAAATTCTATCTCAGGAGACTCTAATTTTTCTCCCACCACACCCATGAGATAACTTGGGCCATGCAAAAAAGCATGGGAAGCATCCACATGAGAAGTTCTCACCGTAAGATCCTTACAATAAATTTCATAGCTTACTTCAAAATCATCCGTTGCTGATTTAATCTCAGACTGACCAAGACTTATCTCCCAAATGCCCTTGGCAACCTGCTCATGATAAAGAATTTCCCCATTCGATTGCGCGGCCTGAAAATATCGGATGTTGCGCGCATACTCTCTCAAAAGATAAGAACCTGGGCTCCACGACGGGAGAAATACTCTTAATTTATTTTTACCAACTGGCCAATTCATTTTTAAAGTAACTTTGACATGATGCTGCTCAGGTTGCTCAATTTGAACGGTATATTTTAGATGCATAAAAAAGACCTCATTTTTAGTTCAGAATAAGATGACGATGAATTAAAGACAATACACAAAAAAATTGTTAGGATTTTTCTATGGAAAAAACCCTACTCTCCTCAGATCTAAAAGTCCTTGTGACAGACAGTGCGGTCAGACAAATTCAGCTCATGCAATCTAATGACTACACATTAGAAGGCCTCTTATTCCGGATTAAAATTGGCGGAAAAGGTTGTGACGGATTTACCTATGATACTGGCTTTTCTGAAAAACACGAAGATGATCTTGTCATTGAAAAGGATTATCCACTGATCCATTTTAACCTTAAAATTCTTATTGATCCGTTTACTGCATTTTATACTCAGGATTTTACAGTCGATTATCTTTTGGATGCTCAAAACAATGAGGAAGGTTTTGTCATTATTAATGCAGCCGATGGGCAACACAAAGGCAAATTTTTTAAAGACACGACGAAACTTCCTCCATGGGCACTGAAATGAAGGAAATTTCACTCGACTACCGCTACCTTCGAGCTTTTCTTATCACTTCTCGATTTCTTAATTTTTCCAAAGCGGCCAAGGAATTAAATATTGCTCAATCAGCTGTAAGCCGCCAGATTAAGCTCTTGGAAGAGTCAGTGGGAGATCAATTAATTATCCGTTCTTCAAAAAAAGTTCTTCTCACAGAAAAAGGTCAGGCCTTAGTCAGCGAACTTGGACAATTTGAAGATAAACTGCAGGATATATTTTTTGGTCATATGAACAAAACCATCAGAGTTGGTATCCTGCATGGTCTGCTAGAAACTTGGTTTAATGATGTTATGGTTGAATTCAGTAAATTAAGTTCACACCAATTGCACGTTGATGTTAACTCTCTCGAAAATCTTAAAGATAAGCTTCACAACGGTAAATACGATCTTATTTTTACAACAGAAAATATTCAAAGCGAACTGGTAAGCTCGCTAAAACTTTTTGAAGAGAAAATGGTTCTTATCAGTAAAGAAAGCATCAATCCAAAAGATGCTGCTGATTATCCGTGGATTGTTTATTCAGAACAGGATCATCTCTTCCATATCTATAAAAAGAGATCCCAGAAAATAATTGTTGTGAATTCTATTACGACTATTCAAAACCTGGTTAATAAAGGGGTTGGAATAGCGATTGTTCCGGATCACACACTCAATAGAAATCATGATTTAAATATTTATGATCTTAAAGGGCAGTCTAAACAATATATTCATCTCTCTAGCTTGAATTTCCAAATGATGCCTGAACATATTAAAAGTTTAGTTAATTTAATTAAAAAGAAATAACATTAAAACTGACAAGACATCTTGCCAGGAAGAACCTTGCCATCTTCACATAATGTAATTTCAGAATAGTTTTTTTCAGATAAAAGACCCTTCGTTGGGTAAAGCTTTTCAATAACTTCGCCTTGCTTAAAGCCTGATTTCTGTGAGTAGGGCCAGCGAACTTTTAAACCAACAATCTCAACGTTTTGATCTATACCAAAATATACACCATCTTCATTTTGAGACATCAGGCCGCCCTGAGAATATTCAACCCATCGACGCTGAATAATCTTTTTCCCCTCTTTTTTCTGATAAAGCATCACCATTGATCCAATTCCCTGATGGTTTGACTTAATTCCACCAAGATGAACTTTTAGGCTTCTTCGGCCAGCAACTCTGTTTTGATTTTCAAAAACATATAAACGGGGCTTAATTTCATTCTTTCTAATATTGTTTTGGCCTGTAATAATATCTGGAAGTCCGTCTTTATTAAGATCAATCACAATTGTTCCTATGGGATTCACGATATCTATACCTGATTGACCAGCAACATTAACAAATGCCTGAGTTTCATCTTGTTCAAAAAGAACAAGTCTTGAGTAAGGAGGGAAACCAGAATTATCAACGAGAAGATCAATTCTTCCATCAAGGTTATAATCGACCCAAATACCTCTCCTATCTCCTTGATTCCAAGATTCTGAAAGAGCATCACTTAGGTATTCGGTTCTTAAAAAATATGGTGGATAAGTTTCTTTTGATCCAGTAAGAATACTAGAGCGATCAACAGATTCGTTATCGTAGGCATGAGAAAGCTCACCCAAGAAAATATCCATGAGACCATCATCATTATAGTCGGTGCAAGCGCTGAAAAATGTCCTGCCTCCGCCAGTTGCGATCAAACTCCCATCTGGATCCGAGGCATAATTACTTAAACTACCGATGTCTTCAAATTTTCTAAGGCCCGTCTGGGACTCTTTGAGATTCATCCAGAGTTTATTCTTATGGCCAGCTGAAGAAGCAGTTAGAATATCCGGATAGCCATTTTGGTCTATATCACAAGTTGAAGAGCCATAAGTCGGTTTAGCCTCAGGTGGGAAAAGCTCATTGGAACTTTTTTTAGTCTCATTGGTTAAAAGCTCTGAAACATCTTGGAATTTCCCTGAATTATTTTTAAACAAGCGGTCTGCAACTGGATGGTGTTGGTTATTTTTTTGCTCAAACCAATTTCCAACAAAAAGATCAAGCTGCCCATCTAAATCAAAATCTAAAATGCTTAAGGAACTGGTTGGTGACGGTTGAAGTTTAATCGCATCAGAAACTTCTTTAAAATGAAGAAGTCCTCTGGTCATTTCACCTCGATAATATTTTATGGGGATTTGACTCACTTCACTACGCTGATTGAGGACCCCGCTCATAATATCTGGAACTTTATCTCGATTAAAATCATAAATAAGAAGGTAGGTCGTTTTAAAATCCGCAGGTAAAGGATCATGGGCCCAAAGATTAAACTTTTTTTCCTTAGGATTAAAAATAAAAAACTTAGGACGGGAGTAATAGGCCGGAATAATCACCAAATCAGTAAATCCATCAAAATTTAAGTCCACAGCATTAAAAGCGATGGCCTCTAACCCCTCTAGGCCATATTGGCTCGTTTTATCCTGAAAGGAGGAATCAATTTTGTGTTGAGGCCCATAATTAAGCGGTTGGATTTTTTTTGATAAATCATCAAGTTCTTCTGTGAGCTTGATAGATTCCTCATCTTTACTAAGCTTAGGTGAGTGTGAGCAAGACAGAACGACTAAAAAAATGCCCCCCAAAAAGGGGGGCATTAATTTAGAAATCAATGATGTCAAAACCAAAACCGTCTCTTTCTGAAATATGCTTTGAAATTTTTGGAATAAGTTTGTCATAACTAGAGTTTAGTCGCTTATAATTTCGAGTGAAATTTTGGCGGCTATCACGACAAATCATCTCTGTGAGTAATGTCACATACTCTTTATCAGAATCTGAAACATCAGCTTTATTTAGAATTGATGTCGTACGAGATAATACACACAACTGAACATACAATTCGATCGCCATATTTGCGATTCTCATTTGAGGGAGTTCATTGCCAATGATATTTTTCCCATATTTCATAATGGTGTTTTCAACAGCAATTGAAAAATCATTAAGAGCACTTGAAAAATGTGACCCATGAGTTTCTAATGAAGGATGAATCTTCGTTAGAGTCTTAGAGCCAACATACTTTGCAATTCTTTTTTTAGCAAAGTCAGAAAGAATCCCTACAGACTTGATAGGATCTTGAATGGCCTTGGAAACATCAGCTACTTTACCTAGCTCTTTCAAAGAATCAGATGGCCCTTTAATTCCAGAGAGAGCTGTAAAAATTCTTAGGATCTCATTTGTTCCTTCAAAAATTAAATTGATTCGGCAATCTCGCATGATCCTTTCATATGGATACTCTCTCATATAAGCATTACCTGCACCAATCTGAGTCGCCATATCAATTGTGTGCCAAAGTTTTTCGGAACAGTATATTTTACAAATGGCAGACTCGTGAGAAAACTCATGCATGCCTTGAGTGATTTTCCCTGTCGTCATATAAACAATTGACTCTGAGGCATAGATATTGGCGGCCATCGATGTTAGCTTCTCTTGGATGAGTCCAAAATTGGCAATATAATCACCGAATTGCTTTCTTGTTTTTGCCTGAGCTGTCGCTAATTTTAAGATTGCCTTCATTCCACCTACAGAGCCCGACCCTAGTGAAAGGCGGCCTGTATTAAGGACGTTCATGGCAATTTTAAATCCTTTGCCTGGCTCTCCAATGATATTAGTAGCAGGAACGATGACATTATCGAAATAGACAGCACGTGTTTCAGAGGCACGGATACCCATTTTATCTTCTTTTTCACCAAAAGAAATTCCAGGCATGTCCTTCTCAACAATAAAACATGATATTTTTTCTACTTTTTTCCCATCTTCATCATGTTCTGTTTTTGCAAAAACGGAGTAAAAACCAGCCGTACCTGCGTTAGTAATCCAAAGTTTTTGACCATTAATGGTATAAGTACCATCAGAGTTTTTTGTAGCCTTCGTTTTAATTGAATAAGCATCCGAACCAGAACCAGGCTCAGTCAGACAAAAAGATGCCCATACTTCTCCCGTTGCAAGCTTTGGAAGCCATTTCTTTTTTTGCTCTTCATTTCCATCATTAATAAGGGCCTTATAGCCAATTGATTGGTGAGCACCAAGGGTTGTCGCTATAGAACCATCAATTCCAGCAATTTCAGAAAAGACTCTGGCATAAAGGGTTGTATCTAGCCCTAGGCCACCATATTCCTCCTCAACACCTAGACCACAAAGCCCAAGAGAGGCTAAACCATCAAGAACTTCCTTAGGGATTTTTGCATCCTTATCAAATTTTGCAGAATCAATAGAAGCCTGAGCGTATTTATCAACAGCGTCGATCATGGCCTTTGCCATTTCAACTTGCCCCTCTGACAAGTGAGGAAAAGGAAAAACCTCTTCTTCCACAACCTCGCCGTAAAACATGTTTTTTACAATTGAAGGAATTTCTTTTGATGAATCGTGTGACATAACTGGCCTCTTGATTATGAATTAAAAATAGCTCATTCAATTATAAGTGAGCAGAAATTAAAGTACAGAAAAGTCTTTTAAAATTAAGTTTGAAAAAACCTCGCTGATTACCCGACAAAAGAGCTTAAGCTTAATTAACCTTCAGGGCACTTGCACATCACATTAAATTTTATGACAATAAATTGATGATAAATAAAATCAAAGACTTCCTTAAGAAGAAGCAAAGCCGCATTAAATCAGATGACTTATCTAATCAGGATGAGAACGACGCTGTTAGTGATCAAACTGGTGAACATAAAATTGATGAACTTTCTTCTCAAACTTCTTCTCATCTGAATTTCAAAGATAAATTAAAAACAGGATTACTTAAGCTCGAATTTTCAATTAACAAAATAAGATCAAATCCTACAAAGATTTTTAGTTCTCTAAAGTTGAATGGTGACAAGTCTTCTCTCTCGCCAAACTTAGCAAAATCAATTGAAAAGATTTTGTCCCGTTCCTCACGTGAAACAATTCATCAAGCTGGTTTAGTTCTCATCATATGTTCTGTGACATTTTCTTTAGCAAAAATATCGGCGCTTATTGCAAAGGGAAATCCAGCGATAGATCAATCCAAGGATTACTCTATCAATATTTCATTTGATAAAGAGTTTAATGCTGGAACCTTGGGACAAGTTAAAAGTATTAATATTTTTAGGACGAACACAGGGCTTCTTGGCAAAAAAAATGTTATTGCAGACAAAAAATGTG
>CANEVK010000081.1 GCA_947442115.1 Bacteriovoracaceae bacterium
CCTGACCCATTTTTTAACCAGCATGCGACCTCTAAAACCCAGGCCATCAAAATGAATCCCATCCCCTTTGCCCTCAGGATAAGTGGTATGGGAGCGAGAATCAAAAAAAGCACACCCTTCTTGAGTGACCACCTCTTTGAGTACCGGATAAAATTCTGAAAAGCGCGGCTCCGGACGAGCATGTCCATTAGGGGGAGCAATCCAAAGGCAAAGAGAAGATTTCTCTTTAACTCGGGCGATAAGCTCTCTGACAGAAACACGAATCGATTCATCACTCCAGCGAACCATATTCCCACCCAGCTGAATAATCACCACATCGGGTGAATACTTAGTGAGTAAATCAGTGAGGGCCGGCATTTGAGATTGTTTAATGCGAGAGGATTTTCCCTCTGCATTTATTTTTCTAAAGTCACCCTTGAGAGTCTCATAGTGAAGCCAACTCTCTGAACTAGAACCACCACGGGCCAGGAGTGTGAGCTTTAATTTCTTTGAGTCTGAAAGTTTGTCATGCCAAATGGAACCAAAAATGCCCGCGGATTGAGAGTCACCGATTTGAAGAACATTAACCTCGGCATAGGCGAGAATTGCGTTCAATAAGAAAATAAGGATCACGAGAATTTTCATACTGGGATCTTCCATTTTCTGGAACAAAAAATCAATCGCTTAGCATCGTTTTAAGGAGAATTTAAATTTTTTCCAGCTAAGGGTCGAATAACTCATCTGAGATGAAGCAGGAGGCATTCATGAACAATAAGGCAGGAGAGCCTTTCAAATTACTACAATTCAGACCTCTCTGGATTGAGGGAAGGTCTTTCACACCGGAATTCACTAATAGTTCTATTCTATATCTCTTCAAAAGAAAATTACCTAAGTCTGTTTGCTTTCGAAGGGCCTACACCGGGTGGCGCGCCTCGGGTGCAAGAGAAGAGCGCGAGCTGGGTGAGTCTCGGGCCTTCATCAGGTGGCTGCAAAAGCATCACCTCTCCGTTGAGTGGAGTCAAAAAGATTTTAATCTTCACCCGGTCTTTAATCACCCGCAACCACCCCAGCATGATCCAGAGGATGAAATATCACGAGGCCTTTCCTTTGCCATACAACCGGTATGGGTCCAAGAGCGAAAAATAAAACTCTATGTAAAAGATGAAGATATATTGGGTTTAATCAACATGGCCCATGGTGAAGATGAAGATTTTCTGAGTCTTGTTGCACGGTACGTTGCTTATCGCCTCAACTGGGAAAAGTGGCGAGCCCCGGCCCCAACGTTCTATGATTGGGTCCTTGCCCAAGGAAGGCGCCCTCTTCTTGCTCCTGGCCAGATTGGATTTTTAACACCTTAGAGAGTTAGCTGAGCAAAAGTTTTGGGAAAAAATTTCAATTTTTCAAAGTTCATTGCCCCTCGGGTCCCGACTCGGTATGATCTTTTCATGAATATAAAAATCCTATCACTTTTAAGTTTAATATCCCTCTCAAGCCTCGCTTACTCGATGGAAGGCATCACGACGGCTGAAGAGCAAGAACTCACAAAATCAAGCATGGTGAGAAAAGTGATTTGGAAAGATGGCTACATCTGGCCTGAAGTAAGAATTATTACTGTGCTTGATCATCTTCCCCAAGATAATCTCAATGAATTTTTAAATTTTGAAACTCATAAGACCTATATCCCAGATATGCTGGAATCAAAGGTTGTAAAAAAAATGAGTGCTAATGAGCTTCAAGTTTATTTTGAAATGGAAATGCCATGGCCCGTGAAAAAAACCACTCACGTGACCAATAATCTCATCACAAAAAATACTGATGGAAGTTACACCTTAAAATGGAATCTTGTGAAGGCCGATATGCTCAAAGCAACAGATGGGTATATGCGCTTTTATCCTTACAAAGGAAAAACACTTTTAGAGTACGTATCGCATATTGTTCCGAACTCATCTTTAGCGGGAATGTTTAAAAATCGTGTCGCCGATGATGTTGAAAAATCTGTTAAGAAAATCGTAAAACATTTAAATTTAACTTTAAATAATCGCGAAACTCTCTCAAATCTTAACAATAATCAGCTCAAGGCCAAAAACCTATAAGAAGGCTCGGACAATAAAAGAAAAACTGTCCAGCTTAAACTTCCCTCCTTTCATTGACTGAAATTTTTCGCTTGTCTATGATGAAGTATCGTTTCATTTAAAGGAGAAACATATGAAATCATGGAAGAAGCTTGGAGCTTTGGCAGTCCTCGGATTATCGACCGTTGCCGGCGCTCAAGAAATTAATCTCAGTGGGTTTGCCTCGGCCCATATGACTCAAAAACTTGGTGGTAACTCGGCCCCTGAGTATCACTCAAACCGCACCAACTTTTACAACTTCACAAAGTTTGGTCTGAACGTGGCCTCAAAAATTGATGAGCAGTGGTCTGTTCAGTCTCAGCTTCTTGTTTCTGGGAAAAGAATTGATGCAAGCTCAGAAGATCCTCAGTTCAACATGTATGCCAACTGGCTTTTTCTTGCTTACAGACCAACAGAACATTTACGTTTAAAAATTGGTCGTCAATTATTCCCAGCATGGCTTGTGTCTGAGTATATTGATGTTGGTTACATGTACCCATGGACTGAAACTCCACACTCTGTGTATGAGCTAAGCCCCTTTAAATCTCTTAATGGTCTAGCGGCCGATTATTCTTTCGCTCTTACTGGCACTCATAAAATGACTGTGACAGTATTCGGTGGACAAGAGAATGTAGATATCCCTCTTGCTCAAGGTGGAACTGAAAATAACAAATACGGCAGTATCATCGGTTCAGAACTTGCGATTCAATCAAGCTCTTATCGCTTCCGCGTGATGGGGTCGAATTATAAAGTGAATACTGTTGATAGCAATAACACTGCTAATCCATATGACAACTCAAGTGTGACGACTCTCACAACGGGTTTTAAGTATGAGAAGAATAATCTTCTTGTATTTACAGAATATGGTTACAGAGAAGGCTCAAAGAATGGAACTGAAGTAACTCCAACTTCATATGATGGTGTGACTTCTCGTGCTTTCAATAAGCGCGCTCAAGCGGGTTATTTGACTGTGGGTTACTGGTTCAACAAGACTCTTCCTCACCTCACTGCTTCAACATCGAAGTATGAAACTGGTCTAATTGAAGGGACACAAGATCTTTACTCAGTAGGTTTAAACCACAAGCTTAATGACAATATTATTTTTAAATCAAACGTTGGCTACTCTGTTTCAAGACAGGGCCCGGCCCACATGGAAGAGCAAGGAGATGCTACAACAGCTTCTGCTGGCCTTGACATGATTTTCTAAGGAGAACAGCCATGAAAAAATTTCTTTGCCTTGCTCTTATGATGACTTCAGTCGCCGCTTTTGCTGCAGATGCTGAATGTCAATACTTTGATGCTGAAGGAAAAGCTTCAAAACTTGATGCTGCTAAAGTACCAGATGGAGCTTCAGTAGAAGCAAAATCTGTGAATATGCTTCCAGGTGATTTAAAGCAAAAGCTTTATGATGGAAGTATGACGAAATGTGTGACTTGCGAAAAGAACTACATTAAATGTACAGCTGCTAAGTAATGACTTTGTCCCCTTCTCACATGAGAAGGGGACTTTTTTAACTCGCTTTAACTAATCCAACTTTTTTCTTCACAAAATCCCGCACCACCTGAGAGAGATACTTAGCACTTCCCACCATATGGGCCGCACCGATATCAATCGCCTCCTTAGGCATTCCAAAAACTACAGAGGTTTCTTTATTTTGCGCCATCGTGAGGCATCTGCGAGACTGCTTCATTTTCAAAAGTCCATCGGCCCCATCTCGCCCCATTCCCGTGAGAAGCACACCAATGGATCTCGCCCGAAGTTTGGCCAGTGATTCAAACAGCACATCCACACTCGGTCTGTGCCCATTACGCTGAGTCTCCGTAGAAGGCTGAATATAAAAGAGGTTATTCTCTTCAGTCACGGTGAGGTGATAATCCCCCCAAGCGATATAAATGCCATCAGGAGTGAGTGGTATTTTCTTACGAGTATCGCGGCACTCAAGTCCTGAGATGGCGGCCATACGCTTAGCAAAGGACTCACAAAAGGACGTGTTAATATGCTGAACAATAATCAAGGGAGGACAGGGCTTGGGAAAATCTCTTAAAAAGACCTCCAAAGTTTCAGGACCACCGGTACTGGCCCCAATGGCAATAATTTGCGGATGAGAGAAGACCTTAAGAAAAGGCTCTTCACTTTTTCGCTCAAAACTAGATTCTTTAATTCTTTGGCGGTAGCAGGAGTTGGCGACTAATTCAAACTGTGTTTTTGAGGTTTCAAAGTTTTCACTGTGCCCTAAGACCAGAAGACCAGTGGGATTTAAGTATCTTTTAAAAGATTGGACCGCCTCAAGAGTTGAGTGAGCGCTAAAATAGATCAAAACATTTCGACAAAAAATAAAATCCAAACTTTCTTGAAAGCGAGAGTGATGATCATCTAAAAGAGAGCCCGTAAAAAAAATCATCTTCTTTTTAATTTTCTCTTTAACTGAAAAATGAGTATCTTTCACGAAAACAGAATTTTGAAATTGATTAGGGATTGATTTGATTTGAGCGATGGGATACTCACCCTTTTTCGCCGTTTCCACACTCATAGGATCAATATCAGAAGCATAAATTTCAAAGCTCAATTGAGGATAGAGAGAGCAAATGGTCTCTAGCACAAAGGCAATAGAGTAAGCTTCTTGCCCAGTACTGCAAGCAGCTGACCAGACTTTAAGTTTTACAGGCCCGGTCGCCGTCATCATTCTTTTCAACACCTCATCCTCAAGAATCTTAAAATGAGGATTCTCCCGAAACCAATAGGTGGTGTGAATAGTAATAAGAGAGAGAAACTGCTGATACTCATAATCATCTTCTGATAAAAGCTTCAGATAGGTGGCAAATGAGGAAAAGCCAAGGGTATTGATTCTTCTCTCTACATTAGAAGAAAGGACATCTTTTTTAAAACTCCCCTCCTGACATGTTCCTGTCAGTCCTTGGATGAGTTCATATAAGGCTTCCTGTTCAGACTCGTCTAAACGGAACATTAAGAAGCCTTATTTGTTTGCTTTGGGTCTTTAGACCCTCGCTTGGTTAATAAATT
The DNA here is from genome assembly GCA_947442115.1 of Bacteriovoracaceae bacterium. GTDB lineage: Bacteria > Bdellovibrionota > Bacteriovoracia > Bacteriovoracales > Bacteriovoracaceae > Peredibacter. The sequence goes on from CANEVK010000081.1 coordinate 5,112, forward strand.
TTTCATTGAGTCCTCTAGATTAATCACTGAAGAACTTCCATCCCCACCAGATGAAGGCTTATGGGGAGCACTTTCAGCTTTCTTAGATTGAAACTCATCACCATTAATGAGGGCATAGATACTTGAAGAGATGTCTTTAAGTTTCGTATTCTCATCGGCCAGGCGCTTCGCTGCCCCCAATGTTTCTTGGGCCGTAGAAGAGTTCTTTTGAGTCGCAATATCGATCTGACTCATGGCCGTAGAGGTTTGTTGAACACCAAGCTCTTGTTGAGCACAGGCATCAGTAATACCTCGAATCTGGGAAACAATCACCTCAATCTCTTGAGAAATATCTTTAAAATTTGAAACCGCTTGATTAGAAACCGAAGAGCTCTTTTCGATTTTTTCATGAAGACTATCTAGGATCTCCTGAACTTGCTTCTGTGAATCTTGGAGCATCATCTCAATATCTTTGGCGGCACTCCCACTCACTTTCGCTAGGTTTCCCACCTCTTCAGCAACCACAGCAAAGCCTTTACCATGCTGACCTGCTCGGGCCGCTTCAATGGAAGCGTTAAAAGACAGAAGCTGCGTTTTAAAAACGATGTCATTAATGATATTCGTTTTTTTAGAAACTTCTTGAATGATAGAAGAAATTTTCTGAAGCTGCTGGTTCGCTTCTTGGATCGAGCGGAAGGAGTACATCATTTCTTCCATGATGTGCTCACCTTCTTTGGCCTTATTATTCATTTTTTGGGCCGATTCCATTGAAGTCTTGGCCGAAGTGGCGGTCTGAGAAATCATACTCCCCATTTCGGAAAGGGCCGACACAGACTCCTGAATCCCGGCCGACTGCTCAACTGTCGCAGAGGCTACAGAATCAGAAGACTCAAACAATACTTTAGAAAGCTGATGAGACGTCACTGAAGAGTCAGTCAATTTTGAAGATTCAGCAATAAAAGAGCGTCCAATAAACTTAGCGATGATAAAGGCAATGGTTAAACAAACAACGAGTGAGATCAAAAGACCGAAAAGGAAGTTTCTCTCATTAGTAAGAATATTTCCAAGGGCCGATGTCTTAGGAAGCCCCACTAGAATTCCCCAATTAAGACCATCAAGAAAAATCGAGGTGTCAAAAGGAGAATAACCAACGAGCTGGTCTACTTTTTTTCGAGCATGCATAACATACTCGGCTCCCTTGGTTCCGCGAGTCACTTTATTAACAACAGAGCTATCCTTCGAGAGATCCAACTTACCCAGTGTCTGTTCGTCATACTTGAATTTATCACTCTTATGTAGTTCTGGATCAAATTCAAAAAGAAGTTTCCCATTACCATCTACAAGTGTGAGTTCAGTCGTGTAGCCTTGAGCTTGTACAGCCTTATGAAAGCTTGCAAAAAGTTTTGCAATCCATTTAAAATTGGCACGAGCAGTAATAACACCTACGACGACACCTTTATCATTTTTGATAGGTGCTGAGAAAGATGTCCCGTAAATGGGTCTGTCGGCCGCCTTTGATGAAACTGTATCAAACTGAGGAGTTTCCATATAGGTGCCAGTATAGAGTTTCCCAAGAGTGAACTCACCTGAAATGGCTTTTTTGAACCAAGTTGTGTCAGCATAGTTTTTTTGAAGTTTAGTCGTGTCAATATCGATACCAAAGGAATCAACATTACTCGAAGAAACATAATTCCCTTTGCCGTCAACCACCATGAGGACATCATACACACCATAAAGATTAACCAGCGTGTTTAAGCCAGAATTGATTTCTTCTTTACTTTGAAACTGACTCATAACCTTGTTACTCGCAAAGGCCTGCACATCATAGTAACGCTCAAAAAGAACAGTTGATATGTTGTTACCAAGCATTTCTGCATCGGTTTGAAACTTATCGTGAACTTTTTTGATCAAGCTATCATTAGTCCACTTAAACTGAACATAGGCAATCACCCCTGTCAGCATGATCACTAAAAATGAGAGGCCATTAATTTTGGCACTTAATGAGATTTTTTTCATGCTGCTTTCTCCTGCTCCACAACGCTTTTATTTTCAATTGAAGATACAAACTTTTTAATATCAATAATGGTAATCAGATGATCTTGATGCTGCAAAAACCCCTTGAGGCAATCAATTTGCACCTTACCCTCAATCTTGAGATCTTGAATATCAGAGGGTGTGACATAGATAACAAATTCAACCTTATCAATCACAGCGGCCAAAGGACCAACTTCCGTCTCACAAATGAGCATACTCGACTTTAGGAAGTTTGATTCTTGAATACCCAACTTGACCCTGAGGTCAATAACACCCATGATGAGTCCTCGAAGGTTAATCATACCAGAAAAACAACTTGGCATATTTGGAACAAGTTTAGGTTTGATGTACTCAATGACTTCTTTAAAGTCTAATAAAGGAGAAGCATACAACTCATCCTTAATGCGATAGACAAGAAACCTCTCTTTGTCTTCGTATAAATCACTCATGCGGCCACCTCTTTCGATGTCTGTAGATACTTAAAATATTTTTCACAAATTGAAGTTATGTTCAAAATAAGTCCTGGCTCCCCCGATGGAAGGATTGTTCCACCAGAAATCGCAAATGACTTTTCAAAGTAGGAACTTAACGTTCTCACCACACTTTGATGCTGACCCAAAACTTTATCAATCCCGAGCGCCATCCTCTTGCCTTGAACCTTGGTTATTAGAACTGGAAAAACTCCGTTCTGAGACTCTACTTGATGACCTTCAAAAACATTCTTCAAATGCAGAAATGGAATCACCTTGCCTCGATGGACATAAACAGAATCATCCACTTTCATTTGACTTGGATCTACATCCACAACTTCTTCTAGAGAATGAATTGGGATCACATATTGATCCGAATTTACGGAAACGATCAGAGAATCCACTATTGATAAAGAGGTTGGAATCATGATTTTAAATTTTGTTCCTCGACCTTCTTCAGAAGCAACCAGGATTTTACCATTCACTTCTTCCAGCGTCTTCATGACCACATCCATACCCACTCCACGTCCCGAGACGTTGGTGACTTTTTCAGCAGTTGAAAAGCCAGGAAGGAAAATGAGGCTGAATATTTCTTCTTTACTTAGATTGTTATCTGCAGAGACAAGTCCTTTCTCAATCGCCTTCTCAAGAATTCTTTTTTGATCCAAACCTTTACCATCATCTTTAACAACAACTTCAACACCGTCATCTAACTTGATAGCACTGATGGAGATTTGACCTTTAAAGGGCTTGCCCTTGGATTCACGATCTGCATTTTTTTCAAGCCCGTGATCCACGGAATTTCGGACGATATGGGTGAGAGGATCTATGAGTTTATCTAAAATTGTTTTTTCAATTTCAACTTCATTACCGTGGAAAATGATATCCACATCTTTTCCAAGGTCACGTCCCAAATCTTTAATGGCCCTTTCAAGACGCTGAAAGATTCCACCAATAGGTGTCATTCTTAAACCAAAGGCCATAGAATAAATTTCTTTAGTAATTTTTCGGCTGAGATTAAGTGAAGACTGAATAAGGGCTTCATGGTCTTTTAGAGAGCTTTGTTGAATAGAATTTTCTAAAATAGATTGCTGGATAGAAAGCTCTCCAATGAGATTCAAGAGTCCATCAATTTTCTTCGTCGAAACTCGAAGGACCTCATCCTTCACTTCTTTTTTAAGCGGGATAACCTTGGCCTCTTCACTAACTTTCTGGGCCACTGGTTGAGGAGCTGCTTTGACTTCAACCTTCTCCTCTTCATGATCTGCTATTACTTGTTCAGCTTCTTGGACTTCAATAAATTGATTAGTTTCAGAAAAATAGCTTTTGAGAAAATCTTCAGGCCAGAATTTATATGATGATTCAACCGCTAAGACGGCAAACCAATCTTGCATAATTGTTTGCGCCTCAAGAAACATGGAAAGCTTTCTTTTTGTTAATTGGCATTTGCCCTCTTTAAGAGCAACAATCACATCTTCGATAATATGAATAAATTTTCCAACTTCAGAAAGGCCAACTGCACGAGACGAGCCTTTAATGTTATGGGCAATTCTAAAAAGAGCATTGAGAGTATCTGAAGTAACTTCTTTTTCCAGCTTAAGGCACAGGCCTTCCCACTGCCCTAAAAGATCACTCGCCTCTTCTAAAAAACTTTTTATTAATTCCTCATCAAATTCCGACATACGGTCTCCTTACCTAGAGACTTTTCGTCTAAATATAAGAAATGATGAGAAATGAAATAAATTTTATTATTAAGAGAACCTTAATCATGAACAAAAGTTAAATTCAGGGGTTTAAGAGCGAAAATGCCCCTAAAGTTTCTAGTTAAAATGATTTAATCAAGATTTTGAAGATGATTTTCATGTTCCCGACAAAGCTGGTCAATGTCTAAGTAAAGCTCAGAAAGTAATTTTTCACTTAATTCTTTTCTCAATTTTAAAAAGGCTGAACCTTGAGAATTATTCCCATAGGTTTGAGTCAGAAAAAAAATGGTTTCATCCAGATTAAGATTCAAACCGGAACAACTCATAGGAGAAAGAAATAGTGCATGATACAGTCTTTCTCCACGCTCAATCAACATTGGATGCTTAATAGTTTTTAAACCTGAGGAAAGATAATCGGAGAG
>CANEVK010000082.1 GCA_947442115.1 Bacteriovoracaceae bacterium
TTATCTAAATGATCTCAAGAAAAGAAACAGTACACCTCTTGAAAAGTCTAATAAAGGATCCTCTGAATAACGTTTCTTCGATTTCTAAAACTATTGTCCCTTAGCACCCTATCTTTTTTACAGCCCTATTCACAAACCCCAACAAAAAATGTTACTTGGGCCATAACCAAAACTACTGGAGAATTTATGTCTCATTTTCTTCGTTTCTTAGGTTTACTCCCTGCTATTTTCTTCACTTTATCTGCTCATGCCTCAATTTGTGGCCTAAGGGGTAGTGTCCGAGACCGTCTTAGTGATTGTGCCACTTTCAATGGGGCAAAAAAAGGTCAGTACCTAGTGGTAAGCAGGATGAGGGATGGAAGTGAAATTCTCCTGGATATGAAAGCTCAAATCCTTTGGTCCCCTAGCCTAGCAGGAAAATTCTCTCAATTTAAAGCGATCGAAGCCTGTGCTACAAGAAGGCCTGAATTTGCTGACATTCAAGAAGTTGAATGGTCCCTTCCCACCGCCGATGATTATTCCGATGCCCGGAAGAAAAGCCTTCAAACAGTTTTTATTGGAGAGCGAGATCAAGAGTGGTTCTGGTCCCAAACGGTTGTTCCTTTTGACGGTTTAGTCGCCTATGTTTATGATGGTAGTTCTGGCGATATTGCCTATCATAATCGAAATGGTAAAATGTCGGCCAGGTGTGTGGGGCGATAGGGCCTCAGCCTTTAGGAAGGACATTTTTCATGAGCATTCTTCATCGCTTTATGCGTCTCTTATCTATCCCATTCCTTTTGAGTGGGATTTTCTTTTTAGAACCTGCTTTTTCAATGCCTGAATGGTACCGCCAACTAAAGCCTGATTCTCTGACATTAAAGAAAACTTCCAGAAGTAAAAATCAGATCACGCCACTAGCGAAAATCGATAATAAAAACAAAGAGCGCTCCCCTCATGGATGTTCTCATAATCAAGATGTGGGTGATCCCCTTGAGTCTGAAAAAAACCTCCTCAATCATTGGTACTATCAGGAATGTATTGAAACAGGAAGGCATGAGGAAGGGCCGTGTATTCAAGCCAGATCCTCAATCACCAAATTCATTGAGGAGCTTAAGAATGAAAAAGAAAATAAGAATCTAACTCCAGCAAAGACTGCTTTCAGAGCAGTGCCTGCCTGTGCACTGGATGTGAATAATTTTGCACCGGCCGAACATCACCCCGTAAAGATTCTTAATACTGTTTTCTTTTTCCCGCGCAGAGTGAATAAAGAGCCTGCTGGTAACTTTACGTTAAACCACGATGGTTGGGGAAACACATCTTATAATGCTACTCGCGTTGCTCAAGATACGATGAACTTAATCAATCAAAGTCTCGCCAATAATCAACGTCAGGCCTGGAATGGGGATCTTAATCCCTTTCCCATTCCTCCGGTTCTACCTATCCAGATTCAACTTCGCCCCACCCAACCTATGGCCCAGGAAATTTTACTCCCTCCCGATCAGATGATGGGTCCTCTTGGAGCAGTGAATGGGGTGCACCCCTTTTATTTTTCTGAAAATTGGAGCACTCAAATTGTAAGATCCTATACAAGTCCCCATTGGTTTCATTTTAGTTTCCGTAATCGATCTGGGACAAGACCTCGATTCTTTCCCCTGCCGGATCTTCCAGGGGCCATTCCTGGACTGGCCCCATCTCCTCTGCGTCCTGTAGCGCGTACGGGTGTTGGGTATGCTATAAGAGACAACATAAGTAACTTTTTTTGGTCGGAAGGTGGGGATGTTCAACTCTCTCGCATTTGGCATAATGGGGATCCCCTCCAGGACTCAAAAGTTCATCTTCATGAATTATCTCACCTCCTTGGTAATAACCATACGTTTGATAACTCCTTCTTTGATGAACTATGGGTACAAAGTAGTAATGGGGGTTGGAGTGTAAGTAAATACACTTGCGACGATGTCACCAAAGAAAATGACCTTACTTGGTGTGGAAAAAATAACAACATCATGGACTACAACTGTCTCACGAATGCCTGGACTCCTTGTCAGCTCAAGACTGCCCACTATAATCTTTCCCACTTACTCCGACAGCGACGCTATCTTCCTTGTAAAGCAGATCGTCAGTACAATCATGAATTAAGAGGTATTCCCGGGACTCAGTATACCTGGGATGGTCCTCATGATGTGATTGGTGATCTGATCCTCTACCCTGGAGTGACTCTCACGATTAATTGCTCCGTCACTCTCGCCGAAAATGCTCGCATAATAAAGCCACCCAGCTCAAGAATTATCAATGAACATCTCATTACTCGAAGAAAATGTGATTACGACAATCATACATTGTCCAATGGAAGGTAGAATTCATCATGAATAAATCAATAAAAATAAATTCCAGTTTGATTGCTTTAGGATTCTCATTTCTTGGACTCACTTTTTCTGAAGGGGCCCAGAGTTCGAGAGTCAAAGAATTTTGCCGAGATAAAACCAACCTCGACATGGCCGTCTGTAAAAAAATAAATGACCTTGGAGCAGCACTTCAATCAACAAGCTCAAAATCAACTACAGGGACCAAAAGCACTGGCGGGGCAAGCTGTGCTGATATCAATTCTTTTACTCCAGACCAGTACGATCCAATAAAATATATCTCTGTTCGTTTTCTCTTTCCCATCAATGATAATCAGGCCACTCGATCCAAATCTGGCTATCCTCTTATGCCCTTGAATTTTTCTGAGCTCCATGACGGAATGGGAGACCGGACGGTGACTGCTGAAGCAGTCGCTAGAGAACTCATTAATCTCGCCAACCAAAAGCTCGCCTCCAATATGCCACAAAGAACATCTGGTAGCATTGGTGGAACCTACAGAGTTTTCCCCAATAACATAAGGCTCGTTTTAGCTGGCGTTGAATTTCTCACGGATTCAAGAAACCTTGGAGGAGACCTTGATGCCTTTAATGGATGGTTCAGTTTGGCCTATAGCGACTCTTTACAAGCTAACCTGTCCTACAGGCTTAATTGGGTGCCAAGTTACTCCCAGACCAATCTTAATATCGTGATGGCCAACACTCATAGTCAGTATCTCGTGATTGGAGAGGCCAAGCTCGATGCCAATGGAAGACCGATTGTTACTCCACAGGGTTATCAGCCAAAAATTTTCACCCATGCTCTTCCCTATATCACCGCCGGAATCGGAGAAATGCTTCCCAACAATACCAGAGCAGCGGTGATCCAGACGGCCAACGTTTGGACCGCCTGGCAACTAAGACAAAACTACTGGTTAGATCCGGCCTCACCAGGTGGAATCTTTCAGGGACCAATACCACTCTCAGCTTCTGTCCCTACTCTCCTTGGGGCGGTGGCCAATCTCGCTGGTCTCACTCCAGTGGGAACACCTAATAATATTGTAAAAGTCAAAGCTGATCCCTCCGCAGTTTTAAATAACTATCAATGCCTGGACTACCCTCGCATTGAAGTAAATACTTACTGTGGTCAGGGCTCTTTGAACAATATCATGAGTAACAACTGTGACCGGAATGCCTGGAGTCCTTGTCAGCTTCAAGTGACCCATCACAATTTAGCTATGGCCCTAGATAAAATTCTTCACCGACCTTGCAGAATTTATCAGGACCGAAGCTTTGATACAGTTATTCCACCCAATACAAGTGTGGTATGGAAAACTCCTCATCACCTTGCTGGCCATTTAGTCTTAGGAAGTGGGGCCCGCTTAACTATTCTTTGTCATGTGACCATGGCCGAGGATGCTCAAATTTATGGCCGGCTTTCACAAGTTAAAGGACTAGATAAAATCATCCGCCGCACATGTGATGGCAGCACCACAGGTGGTGGTTTAAACAGTGGTTACCAGGGTGGCTCTTCCGGTGGAACGACTAGTGGAACATCCGGTGGTACCTCCGGAGGAACGACTGGTGGACTCATCGAAGAGTAATTTTGGAATTTTTGATGTCTTCTACCATCTTTAAAAGAGATTTAGTTGATACGGGGAAGTACGCATTTTTTCCCTATTCTGAGTTTTTGGACTCCAAAGGCATCGAAATTTTCAAGAATTAAATCATTATTGGCATTTAATCTTAAAACGGCTTTAAACCTTTGATTAAGCACCGAACCTAGATACATGCCATAGTCCCAATTATGCTGGGCCAAGCGGTTCTGACTGATTACAATAGAATCGGTGTCTAATTTAAGTCGGATACTTTTGTTTTTACCCTCTGTTAATTTTACTTTTCTCTCTCTTCCTTTAACGTCAGTCAGGGAAATAGTTACGCCATCATGTTCTGTTGTAATAGAGACTTTTGATGATATGTCTCTTAAGAGAGCATCACTAGGAGTCCCAAAATCTAATTTGCCATCTAGTGGGATAAAGGGATGACTCCAGGAACCAGTGCATTTCATATGTTTATGATTTGAAGAGTAAGTACCGTCGATAGAAGCGAAAACTGGTAGGGCCATTAAATTAAAAACAATTAATGTAGAAAAAAGTTTAAATTTCATCGTCGCTCCCAAATAAATAATTTTATATTTTGTCCCGATAGTGGTGACACTTACTGCCCCTTTAAACCGAGATGCCTATTTCTAATGAACCCATTATTAATGAGAACTGGCAGACCTCACAAGAGGTGTGAGTGAATTATATAGAGTGGGTGTAAAAAGATTGGACAGTTTTCAAATGCTCACTTTAAGTCCACCTCCTCCCCTCAAGCTGTTTGATGAGAGAGGAAGCTATATCTTTGTTTTTCTTACTTTAAATATGACCAGAGTATGGCGTAATTTTAAGTTTCCAATTGATATTTCCGATAATAAATACATGAAAAAAAATCGACTTGGGTTTCTGATTTCGCTTTGCTTTGTCTCCTCAGGCCATATCCTGGCCCAGGATGATAAGCTCACTACTGCCACCTCAAATGTGATTGATGTCTTGGCCCAACCGTCGCTCCAGAAGACCACTGAAAACGCGATGCAACTCTCAAACCTAGAGGATTTAAATGAGAATTCCTGTGTTGAGGATAGCCCTCAAATAGATGAGCACCCCAGTTGCCTAGGCATGGCCGAGTCCCTACTCCCTTCTGGCTACAAAGAGAAAAATTGGCGAACACTCCTTGAGATTAAGTATCAACCTATTTCTCCAGTGGCGAAAAATCAGTCTGCAGATTTTGAGAAGGGCAAGGATTTGAATCAATATCGAGTCTACAGTGGTCAACCAGAAAGGCTCTTAGATTCACAACAGGATTTAGAAAGCGAAGCTCAAAAAATTTCTGACTGGTATAAAACTGCCCGTGGACAAAATGTCAGTGTGGATCGAATTAAACCGACCCTCATCATGGAGCAAATGACCAACTCCAATTTTTATGCAGGACTTTCTGTTGATGAGGCGAATAAAGTCATGTTTAACAGACTGGGTGAAATCACTAAATCACTTAATGATGATGAGTTTCTCAATCTCTTGAGTTTGACCAGAAGTTATGTCCACTACAACGACGCTCGGCAATCTTTCCATCAAAAAGAAGGTGGTGGGTATGGTCTGGTCACACCCTTTGAGGTGTTAAATACTCCTAAGCCTGGTGGTGGTATTTGCGGTGACATCCACAGCATGGTGGCCAAGATGGGAGAGACCAGAGGTTGGGAAGCCTTCACTGTTGGCTATGCTGTTTCCGGTTCTCAGCACGTGGTAACGGCCATGGTGAATCCTAAAGACCCAGATAAACTGATGATCGTTAACTATGGTACTTATGAAAAAATAGATCTTAACAATGGAGATTGGATCAACCCTACTCCACAAGGCGACTCTGATTATGATGAATTGGGCACTCAGCTGCGCATCTTTAAAAATAATAAAACCGGTGACCCTTTAGGAAAAATGCAACAGATTGCCACTATCCCAACCGCTCTTGGCTCTTTTATGAACGATCTTTTCAAAAAACAAAATCAGATCTCTAAGGCCATGCCGGCCAACAATAATTACATTGTTCAAAAGCAGACTTTTGAGCGCAATCGCCATGAAGTTGAATCCGCAGAAAATGGTAATCAAATAGTAGATAAACTCGCTGGAGAGGGTCTCGTCGTATATCAAGGCAAGACCAATAATGCGAACATTTATGGTGTGGCCGTTAGTCATGATGTCTACAAAACCCTTTACCGCTGGGACCCTAAAGAGGGCAAATGTGTGCCTAAGAAAAATAAATATTTCTCAGTGGGACTTGCCAACAGTCTTGTCACTCTTCCAGAATCCGGATTCGCCAATGCCTACTATGCTTACCTCAATATGAAAGGTGGCCAGATCTTTCATGTGTATCAGACGGAGTATTTCCAATTTAAAGGTATTATTGGATATGAGCTAGAAGCCTTCGGATCCGGTGCAGATATGGCCTTCACCGGAGATGGTAACTTCACCACTCTCATGGGTGTGATTGCTGACTATAATAAAAAGGGACTCAAGGTTCATACTGGGCTTAAGGTCGAGAGTAATCTCGGTCTCCGGGATCAGGGTTTAATGACAGACTTAAGGACCATTCCTACCAACCTCAATCCGATTAGTTTTAATGCTGTTTCTCTTGATGTCAATTTGTCTCAACAGATCACTCCCAAAACAAGTTTTGTGACCAATAACAATATCACCATGTCCCGGGTGGGTGGTTATGTGATGCTCTCAACGGGTATTATCACCGGTAACACCTCCATCATGGCCTCTTACCAAGGTGGAGTGAAGGCCGTGCCGATTGGAAATTCTTTGCAGCAAGTGAATCTCCTCCAAAACTACAACAACATGGATGGCTTCAGAATTACGGCCAGTCAGAATTTTTCCAACAAGTCAGGAACTTTTTCTGGTAACGTTTCTGGTTATGCAGGAGTGAGCACCAGCACCCCTAAAGGCTCTGCCATTGGAGGAGTTTCTTTGAAAGCAAATATTAGTGGGAAGAAAGAGACTAAAAAACCCAAAGATTTTTAACGAGTCTTTTTTTGAGATCTTTTAAAAAATCTGAATTAAAAGTGATTCAAATCGGTTCGCATTTAACTGACCCAGCACTGTGGCCAGGAAACTTATGATGCGGCAATGGGCAAACTTAAATCTAGGAAAGATGGATCTTGGGCTTTTGAGCGAATTGATATGCCCCTAAAACTCCACAGGCACTTACCAGGGCCCCTAGTCCCCAAACAAGGAACATCAGGAGTTGAATTTTAACGCCAAAAAAAACAAATGAAATTAAAGATAAAAATATGAGAAGAGGAAACTGAATAAACTGAAACTTTTTAAGGACTCTCATTTCGTCTGCACTCATGGCAACGAGAGAAAAGAAAGTCCCACACCCCAGAAAGATCGCTCCACAGGCGAGATTACAATAAACCTCACCCCAGCTCATAAGGATATGACCCAAAAGAGAATGGGGGAAAAAGCCCAGGTGAAATTGAGGACAAATCATCAGGACAAAAATACCAGCAACGGATTGAATCAGGGCGAGCTTAAGAAAAACCCTGGACCCTGAAGGATTGAGCCTCTCCAGAATCTTCTTCTTTATCTTTTGATCTAAGTCATTAGGCATTTGAGTCTTCATACACTCCCCTCTTTGTTTTTGCGCAAAAACTTAAGGCTACGGCTGATGATTTGCCGGACATTACTGGAACTCGAATTGATGATAGCGGCAATTTCATCAAAACTTTTCTCTTCCATATACCTGAGCTCCATAACCCTTTTAGATTTTTCATTGAGCCCGTCTAAATCAGCAGATTGGACTTCTTTTTCAAATGTCGAGGTTTCAATCATGAACTCTTTAAGCTCTTCTAGTGTCACCTTGCGGCTTTTTCTCAAATGATCAAACAGAACGCTGCGAGCGATGATAAAAAGCCAAGCCTCAAAAGGGTATTGAGGAGAGTATTTTTCTTTTGTCTGATGGAGCTTAAGAAAAATGCTCTGGCAAACATCCTCTCTCTCTGAAGCTTGAGTCAAGTTTTTGGCCACATAACCATAAACTCGATTTTTATAACGATCAAAGAGAGTCTCAAAGGATGAGGCATCCCCTTGAGCATAGGCCAGCATGAGCTCTTCGTTTGTCACTAGCAAGTCCCCTTATACCGTATACGTTTATTTTGTCGCTTTTGTGACAAATTGTCACAAAATCCGTCCTCACCACGTATTCATGGATAAGGAACGAACAAAAAAGGAGTTTTATGAAGACTTTTTCTCTACTTACCCTCTTAATCACTTTTGCCATGCCCACCGCCTTCGCAGATCATCATGTTGAAAAAGAAAAATGCTCCTGCTCCAAAGAGTGCAAAGAAAAATGTCAAAAAGGAGATAAAAAGGATTGTGAGTGCAAAGAGTGTGATTGCAAAAATTCTAAACAGTGCCACTAAAATGAGATGCCCCCGAGAAATCGCATACTTGGAATGATTAATTCAAGTATTCTTGTTTTCTACCGATATGTAAAATAGCCTGTATTTTTTAAGGAGAAAGCAATGAAAGTTCTCGGGGTATTATTTCTTTTGCAGCTAAGTTTACCTGTGATGGCGCTAGAACAAGGTGGTAGCAACGGTGGAGCACAGGGTGGAGCTATTGATGGCCGCGATAAAAAAAAAAATTATCCATTACCAAAAGATATGATAATTAAAGCCCCAGTAGAATCACCGAATAAACCCAGAATACAAGTAAGTTCCTGTGAATGTCAGGTGCTTGCCTCAACAATAAAAACGGCGACAGAAAACGCTATAAAAAATAATTATAAAGACAAACTTAAAATTATTGAAGGCATCGTAAATGAGGCTTCAAAACACGATTGTATAAAATACTTTGAGAAAAAAAATGAATTTTTGGTAGTCCATCGGGTCAGTCCTGAGTCTGACTTGAAAAATCATATATATCCAAAAATGTGCCCAGATTGGGAATCTGTAAAAACAGAATATGACAACGCATTCAAATTAGCCAAATCACTTAGAGAAAACAAATATTGTAACGACGAGCAACTTGATTGTGCAGTTGATGATATAAACGTATCTGATAACTTTTCAAAAGAAATGAAAGGTGAAAACTGGATAGAGAGTATTGAAAAGATTAAGTCAGAAATGAATGACGACTTAGTAATCGAAGGATTTAAAAAAAGATGTGACAATGCCAGTGCGATTATTGCAGATAGTGACATGAGCCGAGCAATTGAAAATGCAATATTAATGAATGGAATGTATGGCAAAGAATTAAATAAAGTAATTTTTATAAGTGGTATGGCCGCTGACATCTGTAATGCAAAACACGGCGAACCAGAAGCCGAAACATATCTCCCTGTTATTGCAACACCAGGTACAATTGTTCCAAAAGAAAAACTTAAACCTCTTACTTATAAAGACAACCCAGAACGATCAAAATGCCTTTCTCAGACGTGGGAGAAGATTGAAAATCGATTTGGTTCACTCATGGACCAAAAATTCAACCAGAAACATATTTGCATGGCCGAATCTAGTGTAGTCCTACAGGAGTCGTGTCGAGCAATCTACTGTCAGGATTTAATTAAAAATTTTGGATTCCCTAAACTAAAATCATCCTTACCAACAGATGTTTATGAGGGGAAATTAAACAAATTGAGTCCGGAAAAAATTAAAATAAATGAGGAAGAACAACTTTTTGCAGAATGCAGCACAATTCACCAAAATCTAACTAACAAATTTAGCAGCCATGCTTATATGAACGCGTTCCCAGAGGATGCAAAATTAATTGGTGAAAA
>CANEVK010000083.1 GCA_947442115.1 Bacteriovoracaceae bacterium
AGATTGAACGGCCTTAATGATAGCAGAAGAATCCATATGGTGCTTAGCATACAATTCATCGGCACTGTAAGCACTCTGCCCAAACTCACCCTTAACGGCCAGCGACTCAAGTTTAAACTCCGACCCCAAAAGCTTGAGTTGATGAGTAAGTTGAGCTCCCATCCCAGCAATCAATTGATGATCTTCAACCGTCACCACTTTTGATCCTGATTCTTTAATCCATTGAGCGATAAGTTTAAAATCAGACTGATTTACAAAACTATGGTTAATGACTGCTACATCCCCTAAGGCCTCAGCTGCTTTGAGTGCATGGGCGACTAAAGATCCAGAAGCGATGATCGCGGCTTTTTTTCCGTCCAAGATTTTTTGGGGTTGATGAAGTTTATAAGAAAGATTCTCTTTAACCTCGAGAGCAAAATTCTCCCGGCCGATAAAAAAGATATAAGACTCTCCATCTTTTCCAGCTTCTCTTTCTTGGGCGGTTTTCTTGATCGCTTGATAAATATATTCTTCGGCTTCTTTGGCCGAAGCAATGTTCACAATATTGAGATGCGGAATACTGGCCAGGGCACTCATATAAGTTAAAGACTGATGGCTTGCCCCATCCGCAGCATCTTGAAAGCCTGTATGTGAAAAAATCGCCATCACGGGAGCTTGAGATAGTGAGGCCATAATGAGAGGAAGATTTCCTTTGGTTACCCCGAACGCAGCAAAGGTATCAACAAACGGGATATAACCCGCTTTTGAAAGACCAATGGC
Organism: Bacteriovoracaceae bacterium; assembly: GCA_947442115.1. Lineage (GTDB taxonomy): Bacteria > Bdellovibrionota > Bacteriovoracia > Bacteriovoracales > Bacteriovoracaceae > Peredibacter. The sequence goes on from CANEVK010000083.1 coordinate 760, forward strand.
CGTTGAAACCATATTTGATTCAGCGACACCCACATCAAGATAGTGAGATGGACATTCTGTGTGAAACGCCTTCACTCCTGTTGAACTCTGAAGATCTGATGAAATAGAAAAAACCGGAAATCCTTCTTTGGCAGCTTTTGAAAGGGCCTTGGCCACTCCCACCTGCATCTTATCTTTCACAGGTCCAGAAGAAGATTTTTTTTCAGGTTTAACTGTGAGTTTTTGCGCCCACTCAGTAAACTCTTGAGGAATAGCTTCATCCCCCCAAATCTCTTTTAAAAATCCATGAATGCCTTCATCGTGGGCCTTAAGCGGAAAGCCATGACCACCAGAAGCACTTTCAGAAGTTGCTTTAACTCCATATCCTTTTATCGTCTTTAGCCATAAGGCGACTGGTTTTGTGGCATCAGATTTTGCTAAAGCAATCGCCACATCAAGTTTATGAAAAACAAATTCTAGATCATGGGCATTTTCAACTTTAATCACATGCCAACCTTGAGCGGCCAGGGCCTCAAAAGTTCCTTGCATAGAGAAAGCATCTTTATCGATGCGGCCTCCGAGCTTGGTATTATTATCTGAAAGCATCATCACGAAAGGATTAAGTTTACCTTTGGCCGCCAGTCCAGGAATGGCGCTAAAAGCTTCCTTCGCTTCACCTTCCATAGATGCTCCATCAGAAATGGAAACAACAGTGACTCGATTATTGCCAGTCAGTTTATCGGCCAGAGCAAGACCTTGGGCCTGAGGAAAAGCCGAACCGAGTGGGCCATTTGAAAGAAGAACTCCTTCTGGGTAAAGGTGAGATTCACCATGCCCAGTCAGTTTGGAGCTCATGGAACGAAACCCCATAAGAGTTTCAGCGCTCAAGTCACCATAACCAAGGACAGTTCTTAGAGCGTAAATACCATTTTCAGCGTGACCAATATCGTTCACAAAATTAAAGTGCTCAAACCAATTTTTCTCTTTAAACATCATTCCATGAAGTGCAGTCCAAGCTTCTGTCATGGCCGAAGGTCCACCCCAGTGACAAGCTGCTCCCCCATTAACGGCCGCTAAATCCATGAGAGCAATGAGGGATCTGGTGGCCTTAGGGTGGGCCAACTTCACTTCATTTTGCTTTGCGTCCTTAATGGACACAAAATATTTGGGGGCATGATCTGGGGAAGGTAAAAGTTTTGTTTTAATATTCAAGGGTTTAAGGGCCATTTGAACCACCTTTTAAGAATGAAAATAAAATCTTAGGAAGTATGAAACTCACGAGTAGTTAAGTCCACTAGATTCTTGGAGTTTTCATCTTGCCAAGGTGCTTAAAATTAACTAGAGTTTCAGAACTTTATTTTTTGAATATTTCTCAGAAGGAATTTTTATGGCCCGTCAATGTGATCTTACAGGTAAAACTCGTCAAGCTAACCATAAAGTGTCTCACTCTAACATCAAGACACGTACTTTTAAGCAACCGAATCTTCAAACTAAAAAAGTTTTTGATCCTGAGTCTGGTAAAACAATCCGTTTAAAACTAGCGACTTCTACAATCAAGACTTTAGATAAAATGGGTCTTTCTAAATTTTTACGTAAGTACTACAAGTAGTAGTATAAAAAACCTTTACCATAAAAAGTAACGAGCCCCCGAATGGGGGCTCTTTTTTTTATTAGTAAATAACTTTAGCGTTTCTAATGACTGCTCCCCAACGGGCCTCAGATGAATCAGATGTGAACTCCACTGTGACTGATTCTGTTTCAGCATAATCAGTTTCATAGTTCTGACCAGCACCAGAGATTTTTTCAACCACTGATCCTTTAGCATCTTTCACGATAACAAAATCGTAATTTGATTCAGTATCAAACTTTTCAATCACAAGTTTTACATACTTCGCACCAGGAAAGTTAAATGTTTTAGAAACTTTCATGTTATTGGCATATGGATGAGCTGTTTCAAAAACTTCTGCAAGCGGCTCAGATATCCATAATGAATCATCTGGTCCCTGACGAGGAATACGTGTATCAGTAAGAAAGTTATAAGCGTCTACACGTCCACCAGAAATTGTTGTCTTACGGTAAGCTCCACCAGGAACAGTTGTCGCCATTAGCTTTTCTCTGACGGCCTTCACATCTTGACGACCATTTTGAGCAATATATAAACCTAAAACACCTGAAACATGAGGTGTGGCCATCGAAGTTCCAGAATAAACTTTGTAACTATTATTTGGAGTGGTTGAAAGAATATTGTGACCTGGGGCTGCCACGTGAACCGTGCGCTTACCAAAACATGTGAAAGAGGCCATGTTATCACCCACAGTATGGGCAGCGACACTGACAACGTTATCAACTTGGTAATTTGATGGGTAGTGAGGAGCTGAATCGTTATTTGTTCCATCATTACCAGCAGCTGCAACAAAAAGAATACCTTTGCCCTTAGCAGCTTTAATAGCGTCTTCAAGAGTTTGTGAAAAACCGCCTCCGCCCCAAGAGTTACTCATAATATCAACATTCATTTTAGTCGCATAATCAATCGCTATAACAGCATCCGCAAGACTTCCAGAACCTTCATCCGATAAAAATTTAACCGCCATTAGAGAAACATCATCCATCACACCTGCTACACCAACGCCATTGCCGTGTTTAGCTCCGATGGTTCCTGCACAGTGAGTCCCGTGAGAATTTCCATCCATCGGGTTACCATTTTTAGCATTGGCATTCCAGCCGTAGATATCATCTACATAACCGTTCCCATCATCATCTTTATTGTTCCCTGCAATTTCTTTTGTATTGACCCACATATTCTCTTTAAGATCTGGGTGATTATAATCAATCCCCGTATCAATCACAGCGATGACAACTTTCTTAGAACCTTTAGTGATTGTCCATGCACGTTCAGCATTAACATCGGCCCCAGCAACACCAACTGTTCCAGAAGTCCCACCATTTCTATCAGGTTCATTATTACCTTTATTTGAAAGGCCCCAAAGTTTTCCATACATCGGATCATTAGTTCTGATCGCTTTATAAATAAAGTTTGGTTCAGCATATTCCACTTCTGGAAGTTGCTTAAGTTCATTGATCAAACTGAGAGTTGATTTTGAATGGGTTTTAACAACAACAAAGTCACCAGCAATAAGCCCCATTTGGCGCTCAATTTGGGCCCCAAGTAAGTTTGATTTCCCGAGAAGTTTTCCCATGAAACCTTTTTTTACTTTCACCACAACTTCACCGGCCACATGAGGGAACTCAGTGGACATCGGACGTGCATTTGCAACGGCCGAAAGACCTAGACTCAACACTGCTGGAACAATCAATTTCTTCATGAGCTCTCCTAGCTTCTGGTAGCGCCTCTTGCGCCTCGGATTTGAACTGATAATTCCATCATACGTGGATCACCCATAAATCTCTCCGGGGTAAAAATGGCTAACGCACTCAGCTATTTAAACCAAACCACTCGGCCAAAGTTTTCCCCCTCTTTGAAAAATTTCCTTATTAGGTGAAAATAGAAGCTAAGGAGACCTCATGATCTACAATAAAAGTGGCCACCCAGTTGAAGTAAAAAAAATTTCAATTCGTTTATGGTCAGTACGTGATGAAATTGAAGCGGCCATTGGGCGAAGAATGAAAGAATGTGAGGCGGCCGGTGTCCCACTTTATGTAGATGATATTAAAAAATTTTATAACTTAAATTTAAAAGAACCTCTTAATCAACAAAACAATGTGCTTCCCCTTCATCCAGAAACTGAAGTCAAGGCCGAAGCAGCTCCGGTAGAAACTCCTGCTCAAGAGACACCTCCTCAAGATGCGCCCAAAGAAGAACAAGAAGCAGCTCCAGCTGCTTCAGAGGCTCCGGAAGCAAACGCTGAAGTTTCTGCAACTCCAGAAGCAAGCCAGACTCTTAGTGAAGCTGATAAAATTATCGAGGAACAAAATAAACAGGGTCTTGATACCAAAAAACCGAATCCCATTCTTGAGCGCCCTTACACAAGACAGGCACCAGACCTAGATAAAATCTCATATGGATTTGCCCTCCTTGCAGATATCAACATGGATACACTGCTCACTTTTACTAAGGATAAGTTTCTTCATGGCCAATCGGTTGTGGTCGAGTTTTTAATTCCTCAAAACTTTCTTATGACAGCGACCGTCACCTACTGCAGTTTTTACGCCATCAGAAGTCGGGTCATCTCCACAACGAAGCCTGACTACAGAGTTCAGTGCCGTTTTGATTTTTCTGTACCTGGAGAAAGAGACACCCTGAGAAACTTTCTAAAATCAGTTGAACCTTCAATTCCACAGCCAGTAAAAAAGGCCAAGAAAGAAGCTGAAGATGATTCCCTTGGTATCTGATTTCAGAGTAAACTAATTTCATGAAATCAATTCTTCGCCCAACATTGTCTACAGCTCTGGTTATCTGCTTTTCTCTTATTTTGATTTTTCTAGGCCTATTCGCTGAAGTATTTGAATCAGAGACACCAGAAGTTGATCTCGCCCAAATTTATGCTAATCCGATACCCGTGAATGAACTCCAGCATATCAAAGTCTTCAAGATGACAAATAAGCAAGGCTCATTTGTCCTAGAAAATACTCATCCCACCTTTAATCTTGAAGGTCCATGGCAAATGACTGAGCCTCAATCCCTGAAAGTGAAAGGCAATGTTATTCCTAAAATACTTGAAAGCTTAAATGTACTTAGAGTGAGAAACTTTCATCGCCTTGAGCCTATTAACATAACAAGTTTTTCTCTGGATAACCCAAATCTCACTCTACAATTCACCAACGATAAAAATAAAAACTTTGAAGTAAAACTCGGACTCATTAATCCAATTGATAATTCGGCCTACCTGACTCTCAATTCTCAGAATCAAATTTATCAGATAGATCCTCTTGAAATGGCCCTTGAAACTTATGACATTTCTCAACTCGTAGAATCCCGAGTTCTTGCCCTCAATGCAGAGTCTCTTTTATCTTTAGAGATTTATCAATCATCTGGCCTAGAAGTTAAACTTCTCAAGAAAGAACAAATTTGGGTTGATCAAAATGGAATTGAGCTGAATGAACAAAAAGTCGTTAAGTTTTTTGAAAAGTTGGAGGATTTGAAAAGTTTTTCAATTTTATCCACCCTCACGCCAGAGCAGCAAAAAATCATGGAAGCTGCGATCTCCACCCCTCGCTATACGATGAAGCTCATCACTTCACAGGGAGTTCGCTCCTATTTTGTAGCCGAGATTAAAAATGGCCTTCCAGGTATGTCCGTCGGGAAAGATCAATTTCTTGCCTTAACAACTGATGATAAAAAATCTTTTGTGCTCTTAGAAACTGACCAGCTGAGAGTCTTTTCCATAAAGACGACTGAACTCAAATAAAAAAAGGGACGCTTGAGCGTCCCTTTTTTATCTATAACTTGAAAAATCAAATTACTTAATTTCTTTGTGAACAGTATGACGACGAAGATTTGGGTTATACTTCTTCATTTCAAGACGCTCAGGAGTCGTCTTTTTATTTTTAGTAGTTGTATAACGAGAAGGTGAAGCACCTTCTTTTTTAGCTTCTGTACACTCGAGTGTCACAATTACGCGTGGTCCCTTTGCCATAACATCCTCTCTGGAAATTGCATTTACTTAAAAGTCGTAAGAATATAGACTGCGAGCAATAGATAAGACAAGATAATTATTCAAGAAGACACTATGACCCAAAGCATTAACACCAAAAACTGGACTTTTAGCCGCTATACGAAGGGTTCATCCATGGCCCTTATTACCTTTGGAGCAAATCCAGAGAGCCTAGAAGAGGATCAATTGGAGTACTACGTCACAGTACTGGAAGATGAAATCCATGAAACCTTCCAAAAAGAATTCTCAACTCTCGCTGGAGCTTGTGTTTATCTGAATGCAAACTATAGCGATTGGACCTTTGAGGATCAAACAGCACCAAAATCTGGGTGCTCGACTTGTGCTGCTCACTAAAACTTTTAATGAGAAATGAGAGTAAATCTCAACTGACTTTTAGTTTTTTATAAAAATCCTGTCCGGATTTGAGGCATTCACCATGCTTAGCTTGATAGTCATGGATGAGTTTTCTGAGTCTAGCCTTATTTTTATCATCAGGTGCTTCATTCCATAACCAAAGGATGAGCTGATCTTTTTTTAGGGTATCGGGACCAAAATTGAGAATGTGAGCTAGTTTGTCCTGAATTGACTTAATGGCCGTAAGCTCAGACTGATTAATATGCCCCGAAAACTTTTGAGAAAGTTGCTTTTGGAGAGCTACTGAAAAAAGACAGGTCATCCCTTTAAAGTTAAAATCAACTTCATAGATCTCTGGATTATGCCTGGCCAAGCGATGCCAGTAGTGTAATGCCTGGTCTCGATCCCCTTCCGAGAGAAATTTAATCACCATAAGCTGCTCAAAAAGTTCGGCCGAATCACTAAAGTCAGATCGATAAACATAAAGTGGAGCATCCTGAGCTATGTGAGTAAGTAAAGTCTTCATGAACTTATAGTTTGAAGATGTGGTAAACCCAGTCGCCGCTTTATATGCCTCAAGATCACTCTCGCATTTTTCATACTCTTGGGCGAGAAAATGATTCCCAAAGCGGATAATAATAAAATTCATTTCAAAACTGCTAAAACGTGAGCTTTTAATTTCAAATTCTTTTTGCAATACCTTATTAGATTTCTTCAAGTCCTTAGTCATTTGAAAGTAAAGCGCTTTACACATGACAATGGTTAACCTTAAAAAGTCATGCTCGGTTTTCATGTCATTCATCTCATCCATCAATTCATGCAAAGGATTGAGTTGCTGGCGATTGACATAAACAAGAAAGAGCGTCGTTTTATTAAGTATTTTAAAATAATCCACCGGGGAGTCACTCAAAAGCTCTTCCCCTATAAGCAAATGCTCTTGAGCAAATTTATAGAGACCAAAATAATTCTGGGCCACACCTAGAAGGCAATTTCTAACGCCCTCAAAAAATGGGTCCTGTTGTCTCGATTCTTTAAGACGATCAAAACAAATATCCTTTTGACCTTTTAAGTAAGCATGAAATCCAAGAAGGATTTTAACTTGTGATGGGGTGAGATCTGCTTGAGAAAGGGATTTCTTAAAACGAGTATAGTCCTGACAGAGGAGGATATAGAGTTTAAAAAAATCTTCTTTAGATTTATTCCCGCTATTTTCCATAGATAATAATATTTTTCATCCAACGGATTTCATTTGATGTAATAAAAAATCCTCGGCATTCTTCATGGCGCTTATCTAAATCAATGAGCTCTAGAAGTATTTGTTTACTTTCACTCAAACAAGACTTACATGAAGGTAAGTTAAACATGGATACCAAATTGAGATCATGTCCTAAGTCCTGTTTATAAATCAGTTCTCGGAAAACTTTCTCACCATCTTCTCTTTTTTCAAGACCAATTATTTGCTTTGTGGATAAGAAAATTTTAAGATACTTCATTTTCAGCTCATAGGCTGATCCTAGAACGAAATTTCCGCAACGCTTAGGTATCTCAACATCATTTGGTCCTCCCCCACGGCTGGTGTGGGTTTGGGAAAAGACCAAAAGAGGAAGTACACTTAATAAAAAAAATAGAACAAATTTCAAATGAGACTCCTCGAATTTCTCTACCTATCGACACGCCCACGCAAATACTTGACTAATTTCTTTTAAATTAATTAATCCTATAAAATCATAGTGCTAGATTCTTCAAAAAACCCTCAATTGTGCTTCATGCTGATTTGAGAAATCAGGAAAAAGGCGAGCAAGTTCATCAGGGTCCAGTAGTCCGGCCAGGTTTGAGGGTTCAAATCGCGCCTGGATTGGTTCCTTCATCTCACCTTTGTGAACTTTCAGATTCTCAAATTCAAAGTGAGGAGTTTCTCCCCACATCCACTCCCAACTTGTAAGTTGCTTAAAAGCCTCTTGAACCAAAGGCATGGAGAGTAAATCCCCCTCAATTTCAAATTTAATCGTTTTTAGTTCATGAGCAATAAGATCGATCACATCAAAAATTTCAACACCAGGGTATTTTTCATTGAGTGTAATCACTTTTGATCGTACTGAGGCAATGGACTTAGTTTCTTTAGGGATCAAGGTGTGCTTGAGACTCTCCTCAAGTTTTGTCAGATCAGATGAAATAAGAAACGTCCCATGATGAAAGGAGGCGGATTTGGTCTGCTTAAAAGCGGACCCTGAAATCTTTTTTCCCTCAAGCCATAGATCATGGCGAGGAGATATCTCCAGAGGAATATCCGCACGAGCAAGAGCTTTTTGTATCAGCTCAACACCTCTTCGTCGATCAATCATGCCCTCAGGATAAATAAATGAATAATTAAGATTACCCTCATCATGAAAAACACATCCTCCACCACTTTGACGTCTTACCATCCAAATATCATTTTGGGCCAGATAAGGCAGATGACACTCAAGCCAGGGATTTTGAAAGCGCCCTAAAACCACACAGGGACGGTTCACATAGAAAAACGCCAGAGGTAAATCCACCCCCCCACGCAAGAAAAAATCTTCCAGGGCAAGATTGATGAAGGGATTTTTAAAGGGAGAAACGAGGACTTTCATAGAAAGTTATTTTAAACTTAAAGAGATGAAAGAACAAACGGCGATTCTTCCCAAACTCCCCATCGTTGGAAGCTTAAAACTCACAAGTCTAGATGGAGAAAGACTGACTAGTATTGAAGTAACATCATCTGATGAAAATCCTTCCTCAAAGACCTTAGACCCATTTTTTGAGCGTTGTTATGTTGAGTTTAAAAATTTTCTGGAAGGAAATTCTAGGATCATCAGTATCCCCGTTGATTATTCGGGACTCACTCCCTTTCATCAAGACGTTTTAAGGGTCATGAAAAAGATCCCCTACGGAGAGAAGAAAACTTATAAAGATCTCGCTCAGATGATGGGGACCAAGGCCTATCAGGCCAT
>CANEVK010000084.1 GCA_947442115.1 Bacteriovoracaceae bacterium
AAAAGATCTTGCAAGTGAGCTTAAGGTTGCAGTTATCGATGTCTCTGAATCAGGTTTAGGACTAGTTTTCTCAGAGAATAATAGAAATTTTTTGAAGAATAATAGAATTCTTTGGATTACAACTCTTCAACATCAAAATCTTGATACTCCAGTCATTGCTGAAGTTGTTTATATCAATAGTGATGTCGATTCTGGTTTTCAAAATAAGAGACAGAAAAACCTAAAAGTTGGTTTAAAAATCTCAGGCTCTTTGCCTGATGATATCCTGTCCCGTTTTATTCAGTGAGGATTCAATGAAGTTTTTAATAGTGATGATTTTTTTGATAAACACGGCGTTTTCCCATGAAAACGTGGTTCGAACCAAGGCCGATAATTTCGCGACGGGTGTGTACACTGGACAAAAATCAAATCCATGGCCTTTTCCTTTGCTTTCTATTGGTCATAACATGCAATCTTATCAAGACTACTCAGGTTCACCCTATTGGCATGATGGTCTAGATATTCGCTCTCTTCCAGATCAGCCCATTTATTCTGCGACATCTGGAAAAGTCATTAATATTGAAAATTATATCTCCGGTAATCACCTCTATTGGGAAGTTGCGATTTTAGATGAAGAAGGTTTTGCCTGGAAATATCATCATGTGGCCAAAGAAAGTATTACAGAGGAAATCAAAAAAGCCTATGCGACCGGAGAAAAGATTTCTAAAGGCACATTAATCGGGCAAGTTGTAAGATGGCCAATTTCAAGTTTCGGTGAGGTTTATCATCATTTGCATCTTCTCGTTGTCGCTGCAGATGGAAAGTACATTAATCCATTTTTAATGATGGAGCCTCTTGCTGATACTGTCGCCCCTACAATTTCGAGAATCGGGATTAGCAAAAATCATAAAATCTTAGATCGAGTAACTGAAGTCAAGGGAGCACACGCACTTTTTGTTGAAGCAAGTGATCTTGTTTTGCACCATAAATTTATACTTCCTCCTCACAGGATTTCTTTTCGTTTGGACCAAGGTCCAGAAAAAGAATTATGGACTTTTGTTCATCTTCCATCGGGTAGAAATGATGTTGATTTTATCAATGATTTTTATCTGAAGGGGACATGCGGAGATTATTCTTGTCGAAAAATTTATATAAACCTGAACTTTTCCATCTCTAGGCCAAGATCTGAGTTCAATCTTGCTCCTGGCGAACACACCGTAGAGGTTATCGTTGAGGATGTTGTAGGTAATAAAGCCTCAAAGGATTTTACTTGGAAGGTTCTTTAGCTTTCAATGACTCCTTGATTTGTAGGTTTTGAGAAACCTTAAAAGTTTTCAGTAAGGCCTCTCTCTTACCTGGACCCTCTTTTAATGTGACATTAAAATAGTGGCTTATAGTATTTAAGTAATCTACAGGTAATGATTTATCATTTGATTTTGCTTCATAGTTTCTTGTTTCACTATTAAAGGTCAGTAAAATTTCATGATTATTTATCATGATAATTAATTTTTCCCCTTCCTTTAATTTAATGATTTCTTCAGAATGAGATTTAAGTAAATCTTTCAATTTTTCTTTGAATAGCGCAACCTGGCCAAGATCTTCCTCGTTAACCTCTATTTCTATTTCATTAACTCCTGCAGAGTTCTTACTAAGCGAAAGGCTAGGGACCATTAACTGATTCTCTGATGCCGGTGAGCGTCTGAGCTGAGCTTCTTGAAGGGCTTTATTATATGACTCAGAAATAGATTTTTTATGTGGGGCAGATAATTGTGAGTTTTCCCTCGATGATATTTTTGGAATGACGCTATTCGTTTCAGGAGTGACTGTTGTAGGTCTCGTCAATTGAGTTGTTTCTACTTCATCTTCCCGATTCATATATGGAGTCGTTTTTTGAGGGGCCGAAGGATTAGAGTTTTGTGCTAACCCACTGACCGTTGTAGGTGATTTCCCTGGTTTATTTTTTAAGTAATTTAATATTTTTTTCTGTTCCTCTTCATTAAGAGAACTAAAATCACTGGTAACTTTTTGAGTGTTCTGAGTTTCATTCATGTGGCCTGAGGCATTATCTTTATTGTGGGGAACATTCATGAAATCTGGTGTGGGATTCATATTTTGAGATTTCTTCTCAAATGCCATCTGTTGCGAAGGTCGCTTCATTCCTTTAGCTCCTTGCGGTTGGTTGATCTCTTTTTGAAAAGAGACCACATCACGAGGCTGTGAATTATCTGTCTGGGTATGGCCAGGGAGGATACCTTCTTTTTTTAATAGATCTACGGCATAACTATCTACTCCTGTTCCACTTTGCGGAAGACCCTGACCAATTAATGATCTTAATATCTCATTAATATTTCTGTCTGAAGTATTGGCAAGGCGCTGATACGCTTTATCCGTTTTTAAAAGGTCATAGTTTGCAAGCATCTGACATTCACGTAATTCTTTGTCTTGAGAACAATGTGTCGAATCTTTGCTTGCTTTACAAATAGCGTTGGCATCGTAACCAATCGATCTATCATAAGCATCTGTTTTAAATGTTTCCTGAGGAAGACTCACAAGGCTTGGGTCATTATTTTTATTTATTTTTAATATTTCATTAAAATTTAGCGCTCCTGTCTTTTGAGACTGGTTATTATACTCAAGGCAAAAGTTTTGTAATTTTCTTTCGGCTTCTTCATCACTTAAGTCAGAAAAATTTTTCTTATTAATAATGCCCATGACTTTGGCATTGTCTGCGAAATAAGGAGTTTCAGGGGAGCAATGAATTTTTTCGAGAATTTCTGCAGCTTGAGTCATGGCCATGAAACACCGGTCAGAGATCGTTTTAGAAAATTGAAGGGCAGGGCCTGAGCTATTAAGCATTTCAACAATTTTTTTATTGTCTGCATCGTTTGGAATAGAGTCGACGAATTTTCTAAATTCATCAGGCCGAGTAATCAAAGCCTTAACGAGTGGGTGAGTAAGAATTGATCTTGTTTTTCCAATGATGTTTTTATTTTTTACTTTGTCTGATTTTGATAATTCCTCGATCGCCTGATCCAAATTTTTGGAATTTGAAAAGTCGATATTTTTTAATTCATTAAGTAGATCTTTTGTAAGGAGTGATTCGTGATATCTCATTTGAGCTGAGATCACATGATTCTCTTTAAGTTTTGGAGAACATTCATTGGCCAGCGGTCTTTTTAATAAACTCTCACCCTTGATTTGATCTTCACTTAGAATATTTGCAAGTTCTGTGGCTATGGTATTTTGGGATTTAGTTTTTAAGGACTTAAGGAACTTGTCATTGGTAGGTAGACATTTTGGGGCCTGAAGCTTCTCAAATTGACAATTATTAATTGCATCTTTTGGATCAAGAGGAAGAGAAAAAGAAGATCTTACCTTCATGAGATCAATGGTAATGAAACTTAATTCCTTCTCAAGCTCTGCGAATACGGCTTCGCTTAATTCTTTTCTTTTCTGTTGTTTATATTCCTCAGATTCTATTTTTAATTGAGAAAATGGATTATGACATTTTTTACAAAACTTTTTAGTTTTCTTTTCAGTATAAATTTCAGATGTGACTTCTTCTTTTTTTAAATCATCACTTAAACACTTGTAGTCCATAAGTTCTACAACAGGTTGCCCGTTCAGCGGGTGAGGAGTTGCACACTCTTCAGCTTGTGAGCTAAGAGATATGAAAAGTACTGGAATTAATATCTTTATCATAAATCCTTTGAGTGCTTAGCACCTTGTGCTTTTAATAGGCTATACAGGTTTTCGTATTCTTTAATTTTTGAATTAACATCGACAGGAGATTTTTTATAACGATCAATTTCTTCCTTGAGATAGTCTACAATCGTTTTACCATCTGTAGGATCCTTAAAGTTCATATCGAGTTTATAGTTTTTTACAGCATCTAAAATGAAAATACTAAAACCTGTATCGAGGCTTAGTTTTGTAATGTTACCTCTTGGCACTTGAACCCCAGGGTAATCACAAGAAAATGAAGTTCTGTATTTGTTCCACATTTGCTGGACTTTAAGTCGTGCCTCCTCAAGATTTTCTTCTCCATCTTGTGCGCAGGACATTTTCCAGAGTGTTTCTTGATATTTAAAACTTAATTCACTCTCTTCACTGGCCTCTTTTTTAGTATAGACTTGATCACAAATTTGTTCGAATTGCTGAGTAGTTGGTTGAGGGCACTCTTGAGTCGCAAGAGTTATTTTTTCAATATCTTTTAAATTATTTGCAAGTTTTGAGCTTGTTGTGCAGTCTGAAGCTTTTGAATTTGCTTTTGTGTTCAGCATGATAAAAATGCTTAGGAACAAAATAATTTTTGTACTTTTCATAACACCTCGTTAAGTCGTTGTTCGTCTTAACGGCTTGTTATCAGGCTTACTTGAGCGGATTTATTTACGTAAGCGCGCCCTAAGTGCCTAAAATCATGAAGATCTCCTAGAGAGAAATTTTTATGGGGAAGGCGAGGCTTTGGCCTCAAGGGGAGGAGACTTTTTGTCATCCACTAGGGCGGCAATAACTAAATCGCCACTTACATTCAGGGTTGTACGGCACATATCCAAGAAACGATCGACCCCGAGAATAAGCGCAATACCTTCCGCAGGAATACCAACTCCATTCATGATAATCATAATGAGTGGTAAAGATCCGCCTGGAACTCCAGCAGTGCCAATTCCAGCGATGATACACATCAGGACAACTTGAAGTTGTTGGGTTGTGGAAAGATCGACACCGAAGACTTGGGCAAGAAAAAGAACTGTGACTCCTTCAAAAAGTGCTGTTCCATTTTGATTGGCCGTTGCTCCTACTGTGAGGACAAAACGAGAGACTGCTGGTGTCAGTCCAAGTTTTGTTTCAGCTGTTTCAATTGATTTAGGTAAGCATGCATTAGAAGATGAAGTTGAAAAAGCATAAAGCATCACGTCTTTTGTATCTGAAAAAAACTTAAGGGGAGAGCGACGGGCGACAAATTTTAACAGTGCTGAATAGACAACAAATTGTTGTATCAGAAGACCCAGAACCACCACCGCCGAAAAATAAAAAAGTGATTCAAAAATGCTTAAGCCGAAGCGGAAGGCCGTGTTAAAGACAATGGCAAAAACAGCGATAGGGGCTATTTTCATGGCAAGTTCAACAATTTTGAGTGAGGCATTAAAAATTTCTTCAAAGATCGCCATGATCCTTAGTTCAACCTTATCCTCGGAATTTTTTTGATAAAGGTAAAAGGCAAATCCAAAAAAAAGAGCACAAAACATAAGCGCCAGCATTTCTCCTTCTAAAGCTTTGACTGCTGCTTCAAGTGGATTTTTTGGGATAACCTCTACAAGAGCTTGAGCGAATGATTTTGAGTTCTTGGCATTTTGAGTGATTGTTTCAATATTGGATTTCGTTGTTTCAAACAAAGACGTATCAATTTTAAATCCCTTTCCAGGTTGGAAGAAATTAACAAGTCCGATTCCAATCAGTACAGAAAAAGTAGAGGCAATAACGGTGTAGAGCAAAGTTTTAGAGGCCACTTTCCCAACACCTTGATGCTTGGCAAGGTCATAAACACCTAAGACCAGTGCTGAAAAAACCATAGGAACAACAATCATAAAGAGGAGTCTAAGAAAAATTTGTCCAACGGGAACCATGAGAAATTCATTAATTTTTTGAACCCATACAATGTTTTGGTAAGGGTGAACTAATGTTCCTAAAATAATCCCAGCAATAAGACCTAGGACTAGCTTGTAATGGTTTTTCATTTTGACTCCATTCAAAGATGATCCGTTTATTTTAGGGCTTTTTTATGGAAATAAGGAAAGTATTTGGAAAAAGGGAGGGCTATAAATATCATTTGTTTACAAGATTGAAGCTTAAAAAAAAAAGCCCAATAAACTGAAGTTTATTAGGCCGTTTTAGAAAAATGTTAAAACTACTTTTTCTTGCTCGCTTTACCAGCAGCAATTTTGTCTTTAATTTTTGCTTTTTTCTTTGCTTGCCCTTTGCGGCGTAGCATTTTTACAGCTTTGCTTTTACGACCAAAACCCATAATCCATCCTTGTTGCTAAAGTTTTTTCAATTGTAAAGATTTGGAGACTGAATGACAATGGGGTGGCCTATAACTGTAAATTATTTATTAGCTTTTTGGAGGTTGCGTGAAAACATTATTAGCCCTTTCTCTGGCCCTCATCTCTCTTTCTGCCTCGGCCGGGAAGCAATTATGCACTTTTGATTTTAAGAAAGATGGTTCAAATCTAAGCTGGACTGCTTTTAAAACTCCAAAGAAGGTTGGTGTGAAAGCAAAATTCAAAGATTATAAAATGAGCTATACTCAGTCTGCGTCCCTAGATGCACTTCTAGCTTCTGCATTAATCGAGGTCAATTCACAATCTGTTGAGTCAGGTGATAAAGGCAGAGATGTTAAAATCATGACTTTCTTTTTTAAGAAAATGACTAAGGGGACAAATATCAACGGTAAAGTTCTTAAAGCAACAGCGGATAAGGCGCAAGTTGAATTTACGATGAACGGAGTGACAAAAGTTTTAGACATGAAAGTTGCTTTTGATGAAAAACTATCAAGCCTTGCTCTTACAGGGAAAATGGATGTCTTAGAATTTGGACTTCAAGAAAGCCTATCGGCAATCACAAAGGCTTGTTATGCAAAACATGAAGGTGTGACTTGGCCTGACGTCGAATTAGAGTTTATTGTTCCAGTGATTAAATCTTGTAAGTAAACTCTTCAAAAGGGCGGGTTCTATGCCTGCCCTTGCCTAAATTTTTTTAATATAAATTTAAATAATCCAATAATCCAATAAGCGCTTCCAACTGGATGAAGGATGACTGATGTCCAAGACTCTTGAAAAACAATTTTTGTAAAAAAACGATACAAAACGAGTAGGAAGAAACTTGCCATCGCCCAAAAGGGATGAGTAAAGAGACAAATCAGAGGAAATGACCAGACAAAAACGGATATAGCAAAAATCCAGAATGGTAACTTATTTTTTTTACTCCACATCGACTCCCAGTTCTGAGAAATCTCTAAAAGTCCCGCGGCCGAAGATTGAGAATGATATCTCTTGAGAAATTTTTCTCCGAAAGCAAGCTGGAAACGAAGTCCTGTATCTTCAAAATTTTTAAAGAATAATTCTTTCCATGAAAAATTTTTCGAAGCTTTAAAGTTCAATTCTTTAAAAAATTTTTGATCCACACACAATAACCCATCAGTAATACTAAAAAGATTTTTTGCAAAATGCCTGCGCCACTTCTTTGCCCCAAACAAAGAAATGAATGAAAGCGTTGGGTTTAAGCTAAAAATTGTTTCTGACAGCGTCGAAACCTGTGCGGTTTGTGGGATGGCATAGATAGGGGTTTGTTTTTCGAGCATGAAACTTCCCAAACTGATGATGGCTTCATTTGAGGGAATCGTTTGCGAGTCCGTAATTAAAACGATTGAGGACTGTATTGAGCTCGAAATTTGATCAATCATCCAAGGACATGAGTTAGATTCAGAAGGTCTTTGAGTAAAATGATGAATCTTTATCCATTTCTTTCCTTGTGACAGTTGTTGCCATTTTCCTAAGTCAGAATGAAGACCATCAAATAAAAAATGAACGATCAGTTGATCACTTAAAGATGAATATGATGAAAGAGCATTCCCCCAATGCTCAAAAGAGATATTATCTTGTGGCCCATTGCAAACAATCAGTTCTATCGTTCCATGGTAAGAACTCGTTTTGTTAAGCTGAATGCCGAACAATGCGTTCTTCACCAACGTATATATCATCAGGGACGTGAAACCTAGGGCGAGAAGACCTAACATGTGATCGCCTTTTTAATGAGATTTATATAAGATTATTTTATGAATAAACGTCAATATATGCAAAAGAGTTTTGAAAGACAGCGCCTTCTTAATAAAATGATGTCAAGGCCTGGTCCTTTTCCTTTCGTCTTAATTCTAGACCATTTGAAAATTGATTTTAATATTGGAAAAATCATTCGATCTGCAGAGGCCCTGGGTGCACAGGGTGTAGATGTGGTAGGAACAAGCTTTTTTGACCCACTACCCGCTAAAGGATGCTTAAAAAGAGTTCCCTGGACGATGAAAAAAACTTTCTACGAAAGCTATCAGTATTACAAAGAAAAGGGATTTACTTTCTTTGCTTTTGACTCAGAAGCTCCCCAGAGTCTTCATGAAGTGACTATGCCTGACAATTCTGCATTTATCTTAGGGCATGAGGGGTTTGGTTTTTCTTTTAAGAAGCAAGATTATCCTGAAATAAAATGGTTAAAGATTCCTCAATTGGGTCTTGTAGAAAGTTTAAATGTCTCTGTGGCCGCATCAATTGTTATGTATGAATTTGCAAGGAGTAGAAATTTTAATCCTCCAGTAAAGAGCCTTTCAGATGCAGAACCAAACCATAAGTAAGCCCAATACTTAAAATTCCAAAGAACAGGTGTGGCGGTTGGGCCGAAGAGGGAAACTGGAAGTAATTTAAAATGATTCCTGAAGTCACATTAGTCAAAACACAAAGAAAGCTCATGAGAGTAAGAAAAAAAGCATGTCGGTTATACTTTGATCGGTGAAAGTAGAAGAGCAAATACAAAAAAACAGAAACGATAATAACTGAAAAAGATCTGTGTATATAAAAGAACCAGCCAAGTTGAGAGATAACAGTTTCATGATTCGCTAATTGAGTATCTCTAATGAGGTGGTCGACTTCTTGCCTGACTTGAGTTCCTAAAAGAATTTGAATAAAAGTAAGTGAGACTAAAATTTTAGATAATCCCAGGGCCTTGGCATCGATCTGAGGTACGATGGCCGTGTCTTGGAGATCTTGACAGTATTTCTTTAAATAAAGCAGTCCAAAAAGTAACAAAACGGCCAAAAACATATGAACCGTAATGATATAGGGCTTCAAATGGGTCGAAACAACCAGGGCCCCAACTCCGCCTTGGATTAAAATGATGAATAGTAATCCTCCGCAAAACCATGGAAGATTTCTTTCTGTTTCTTTAAAGCCAAACGATTTAAGAAAGAGTGTGACTATTCCCAGACCAAGTAAAACGCCAAGCAACCTATTGATATATTCAGTCCAAGTCTTAAATGGGTCAAAGTCTGCTATTGTTTTGCCTGCAATTTTATAGATTTCTTTATAATTATCAGGCAGCTCATGAATATCCATTGGGGGAACCCACTGTCCAAAACATCTCGGCCAGTCAGGGCATCCAAGTCCTGAACCAGTTCCACGCACAACAGCTCCGGCCAAAATGACGAGGTAAGTGCCAATTATGCAAAGACTAACTAGGCGTTGAAAACTTCTCATGTTCCAAGGTTAACATGATCGTTTTGCTTTTTCACCCAGAAGATGATGAAATATTTAGGACAAAGGAAAATCAATGTTGAGCCTTGAAATCTTTTTATTAGGGGTGGCCCTGGCCCTTGATGCAGGTATTGCGAGTTTTGCGGTGGGGGTTTTGAATCTTGATTTGGCGATTCATCATAAATTTCGTCGTGGTCTTCTGATTTGTACTCTTTTTGGTTTTTTTCAGTTTTTCATGCTGTGGCTCGGTAGTCACGCTGGTTACTACCTAACATTTTCTAAGTACGGTTATCTCTTTCAGTTTGTAGTAGCTTCAATCTTTATGGGTATAGGGGCAAAAGTCTTGATAGAGAGTTTTGAAAAAGACAAAGACCCTGTCATATGGGGTGTGTTACC
>CANEVK010000085.1 GCA_947442115.1 Bacteriovoracaceae bacterium
GACACGAATTAAGTTAATTCCACAGTTTATTAAATTCGTGGTGGCAGGATTGGCGTAAGAAGTAGCCTTTACTTGAAGAGTAAAAAATAAAATAAGAAAAGAGCAAATGATCATTTTCATTTTTTCACCATCTTTACATCTTGGGTAAGGACCTTGTCCTTTACTTGTATTCTTTGTACAAACTCACAACCTTTTTCATCCGAAGCTCGAAGCTGATAGGCCCCAGGCTTTAAAAAAAATTGAAAAGACCCTCCAACCGGAACTGTAGAATGAAGAAGTAAGAGGCGCTCTTTATAATTCTCTTTATCAAGTGAAACCCATACCATCACCGGGTCTGAGCAAGCAGGCAAAGAAAAAACCTTACCTTTGACACCACTATCTGAGGCCAGTAAAGGAAAAGAGACAATTAAAGAGATCGTTATTAATAAACGCTTCATAATGAACCTATCGGAAAATGCAGGCTAATCTTAAGTCTGAGATATCTGACTCTCTTTGTCGTATTTTTCTTTTTCGCTTTTCCTTGATAAACGTCAAGTCTCTGCCTTAAACTGCCGAAAAGACTATCATCCTAGATGACATCGGAGCATATATGACCAAGACTATTGGAGAAAATTTTTTCTCAGATCCGCGTTTAAAAGAGGCCAAAAAACTTATTCAAGAGGCCTTAAAAGAACATCAAAAAAATATCACAGGAGTTAAAGCTCCAAATCCTGAACTCAAAGAAAGCTATGAGCAGCTCCTCAAGAAAATGGCGGACTATCGAGGCGGAGCTCTTTTCTATAATTATCTCGGAACTGGTATTGGCCATGGGCCATTTGTTGAACTGGCCGATGGTTCAGTCAAATATGATTTTATTACTGGGATTGGTGTTCACTACATGGGTCACTCTCACCCAGGTGTCATCGAAGCTCAAATTAATGGGGCCATTTCGAATACTGTGATGAATGGTCATCTTCAGCAGAATACTGATACAGCAAAACTACTGGAACTCATTTCAAAAGAAGCCTGCAAATACGGTGCTGAAGTTAAGAACGTCTTCCTCTCGACATCAGGTGCCATGGCCAATGAAAATGGCTTCAAGATGATTTTTCAAAAACGCTACCCAGCTGCTAGATTTTTTTCCTTTGAAAAATGTTTCTCAGGAAGAACTCTAGGCATGGCCTGGGTGACAGATAAGGCAGCCTACAGACAAGGCTTACCAAAAACACTAGATGTCGATTACATTCCCTTTTATTGTGAGAGTGATCATGAGGGCTCGATTAAAATTGCAGTCAATGCGATGAAAAAAGCCATTCACCGCTTCCCAGGCCAGCATGCTGGTTTCGTGATGGAACTCATTCAAGGTGAAAATGGCTCGTGGGTCGGCAACACAGAATACTTCGAAGCCTTAATTAAAGTTTGTCAGGAAAATAATATTTCCGTCTTTATTGATGAAGTTCAATCTTTTGGACGGACTCATGAACTCTTTGCTTTCCAACATTTCAAGCTCGATAAACATGCTGATATCGTAGCGATCGGAAAGAATTCTCAAGTCTGTGCCACTCTCTTTAAGGATGATCACAAGCCAAAACCAGGGCTCATGTCCCAAACATTTACAGGCTCTTCTTCTCAGATTTCTGCTGCCCACTACGTGATCAATGAAATCGTTACTGGTGGCTACTTAGGGAAAGAAGGAAAGATTGAAAAACTCCATCAACATTTTAAATCTCATCTTGAAAGACTGGCCAAGAAATATCCCGAAAAAATCTCTGGCCCCTTTGGAATTGGCGCCATGGTCGCCATGACAGTCTTTGGAGGCGATGAAGCCAAATCTAAAAATTTCACCATAAAACTATTTGAAAATGGCGTTCTCTCCTTTATGGCCGGAGCAAGTCCTACTCGAGTTCGTTTTCTCATGCCTGTCATGGCAGTAGAAAACAAACATATCGATGAGGTCTGTGCTATCATTGAAAAAACTTTGGTTGAGATGAATTAGTATGTTTATAATTCGCCCGATTCAAAGCAAGGATCTTGATGGACTCATGGAGTTGCTTGAGAATTCCGGGCATGGTCTAACCTCTCTTCCGCGAGATCCCGAAGTTTTAAAGAAGAGGATTAGAAATTCTGAAAGAAGTTTTGAACATCGTGAAGAAGTTCCTCAAGGTGAGGACTACTTATTTGTGATGGAGGAGCTCTTCACAGGAAAAATAGTCGGCGTCTGTGCTATTATCTCCAAGATTGGTGGCTTTCAGCCCTACTACTTTTATCGCGTAGAAAAGACTCACCATGAATCAAAACTTATTCATGTGAAGAATGATGTCACGTCTCTTCATTTTCATTTTATTCATAATGGCCCAGCAGAAATTTGCTCACTTTACCTTCACCCAGAGTTTCGGAATTCTCAAAATGGTCGCTTCCTTTCTCTCTCAAGATTTCTTTTTATCGCTGAGAATAGGAAATATTTTGAAGACCAAGTGATTGCTGAGATGAGAGGAATGGTGAATGATTCTGGTCACTCCCCTTTTTGGGATGCCGTTGGTAAAAACTTTTTCAAAATGGATTTTCCGACTGCTGATTATCTTTATGTCAAAAATAAAAGATTCATCGAAGAGCTCATGCCCAAATATCCTATTATTGCAAATTTGCTTCCAGAAGAGGCCCATTATGTCATTGGGAAAGTTCATCCCAATACTGAACCGGCCAAACGCATTCTTGAACAAGAAGGATTTAACTTCTCAGGGCTCGTTGGAATCTTTGAACCTGGCCCGGTCTTAATTGCAGATCTTGATAATATTCGCTCTATCAAGGAAAGTGTGGTGGGCGAAATAAAAGAAATCTCAGATAAGGCTTTTAAGTCAGAAATCTTTATTATCGCACGCATGAGCACCCATTTCAGGGCGGCCCTTGGCGGAGTGGTTAAACTCAAATCTGGTGGCTACAAGATTTCTGGAGTGACAGCGGCAGCACTTAAGCTTCGCCTTGGAGATAAAATTCGTTTTGTTTCATTCAGACCTCAGGAAACAAAGAAGAAAAAAACAACGAAGAAAAAATCATGAAGCAACCTGAAATCACGCCTCGAAAACTTAAAAATATCCTGATCAATCCGCCCTTTCAGTTTAAGTTGCTTTCCTACTTTGTTTTTTTATTTATAACTTCAACCATCACTCTCTACTCTACCGGTCTCATTTTCTTCTGGAAAATGAAGCAGAAAGCACTGCATGTGGGCATCCCAGATAATCATGTCTTTTTCAGATTCCTTTCAAATCAAAAAATTGAATTCGACAGTCTCTTTTTAGGACTTGCGATTTTTAATTTCTTACTTTTGATCGGAACAGGATTTATCATCTCCCACCGGATTGCAGGCCCCATTCATAAGCTTAAAGTCTTTCTTGAACAAAAGAGTTCTGAAGACGCTGAATTTAAATTAAGAGACAATGATTTTTTTAAAGAACTAGAGCCCATCGTAAAGAATAGAAAATCTAAGAATGATTAAATTATTCTTTTACACCATCATCTTTGTTTTATTTCTTTCCTGTCAAAAAGAGCAAGCTAACCCTGACCATCTGCCGGATGAGTATGTTCTCGTTGAGTTTGCTGCAAGTCTAGAGGATGAATATGAAAAATTATACCCGGAAGAAAAAAAGATAATACCGGAACCACCAAAGGAAGTTCCGGCAAAAGCTTATTGACCTTGATTAGTACTCTCAAAAATTTTATCAGCTGAAGCCGCTACAAAACCTTGATAGAGTTTCCCATTTTGCATCGGATATCTTTTCGCAAATTCATAGTAACAAGCAGGAATCGTTAATTTCCCATCTGAGAAGCTCACTTCAATATTATTGGCCAGAGTTGAAGATTGCTCCAAACAGACCTCTTTAGAGCCCTTGATCTCGCCACCACTAGAATTTAATTTAAATCCATGTCCTTTCAAATGCTCATTGAGATTTTGGATATCAGAGAATTTTTTGAGAGCATTAATAAAAACCGTAAAATGATTTGGTCGGTAGCCGAAAGCTGACACCCAAGCTGCATAATCACTTTCTTTCATAAGATCCTGGTAATCTTTTATACTTACTGACCACGGACGCCCTGCAGAGATGAAATCAAACTCCAATTCTTTGCCACTAGGAATTTCATTAATCATTCGATTAATGAGTTTATTTAGTTCTGGAGAAAATTTTTCTAAAAGGAGCTCTGAAATAAAAATTTTAGGCATTTTCTCATCAGCATGTTCAAAATGCTTTGCATATAATTTCTTTTCAGTGAAGTGGTAGTCCCCCATGTACTTATAACCAGACTCAAGAAAAGGTTTTGCGAGAACATCTATTGAGACTCGAGAGTGATTAAATGTTCTTAGAGCAATATGATCATTTAGGATATGCTCTCCATCATTTGTTAATAAATCATAAACCTTTTGAGCAAGTGGGTTGATTTCAACATAATCAGTCCACATTTTATCTAATAATCCAGTCAACGTATTTACTTTCATAACGACTCCTTAATGGGTGCTTCAATGTATCAAAAAGATTCTTGTTTGTAGAGTTCTCTCTTGCAATAACTCTCTGTATTATTCTGTGATTATTAAAATAAATTGGGTATGATGAGGATCAAAAGAGAAGCTCAAAGGAAATTTATGCAAATGGTACTTAAAGGTGACTATTTTAACTCCCAGTTTTCACATCCTGAAGGGTTAGGTCATTTATCCGCTGCCCAAGAAACCATTATTAAAACTTGTCCCGGTGAAATCAATCTTGAGCTCTGGCGGGCCGGGGTTTTCTATGAGCATGTGGAAAAAGTCATTGATTCTGCCTCAAAAGGTTTTGAGTCATGGAGAAAATTAAGTTTTGAGCAAAGAGTCCAGTACTTAAAAAAGTATCAGGAAATCGTAAGGGCAAGAAAAGATGAAATTGCCATGGCCCTGGCCCTCGAAGTCGGCAAACCTCTTTGGGAAGCCAAAACCGAAGCAGCTGCTCTAGATAGTAAAGTGACGGTCACCATCACAGACTCCCTTGAAAGAATTAAGCAAGAAACGATTAAAGATGTCATGCCAAAGATTGATGGGCATGTGGTCTATAAACCTCTTGGCCCATGCTTTGTTATTGGGCCTTTTAATTTTCCATGCCATTTGGCGAATGGACAGATCCTAGCAGCTCTACTCGCTGGTAATTCAATTATTTTTAAACCCTCAGAAAAAACCATTTATTCAGCTCAAATCATGATTGAATGCTTCCACCAAGCAGGATTTCCTGATGGAGTGATTAATTTTATCAACGGTACTGGTTACACAGCAGGAAAAATAACGGGAGACTCAAGAATCAGAGGTGTTTTCTTTACCGGATCCAAAGGTGTGGGTCTTAAAATCCTTGAAAATACCTACAAAGATCTAGGCAAGCTTGTGGCCCTCGAATTAGGTGGAAAGAACTCAACCATCATTCATCATGACACGCACATCCCTCATGCTCTACCTGAACTTTTAAGAGCTTGCTTTTTAACCACAGGCCAGAGATGTACTTCGACCTCAATGATTTTAGTTCATAAAAAAATCGAACAAGAATTTATTTCTCAATTTAAGGCACTAACAGAAAGAATTAAAGTAGGCCATCCGACTAAATCTCAAGACCCATTCATGGGTCCTCTCATTGATGAGCATGCAGAGAAGCTTTATTTCAATTTTTGTCAATTTGGTAAGGATGAAGGTGCTGAAGAATTAATTTCACCCAAAAAACTCGATGTGGGTTATGAAGGATACTATGTCTCGCCTTCTATTCATTATGCGAAGAAGCCTAACCTCAAGGGTAAATTTATCCAGGAAGAAATTTTTGGGCCAAGTTGTTTTTTTGTGCCATATGATGACATCGAAGAGGCTATCGCCATTGCAAATTCTACCGAATATGGTCTTGCGGCATCAGTCTTCACACGTGATCCAGAAATTTATAAACTTTTCCTCAGAGATATGGACTCTGGGTTGATTAATCTCAATCGTTCTACTGTCGGGGCCACAGCGAAACTTCCATTCGGAGGAGTTAAAAGTTCAGGAAATCATCATCCGGCAGCAGTCTCGATGATTGATCATTGTGTGAGTACGGTTGCATCACTTGAAACAATTGATGATACAAGCTCAAAGGTCTCTGATATTGTCGGATTAAAAGAATAATCCATGACAAATCCCACAGATCAAAAAGCCATTCTTCGCCGTGAGCGTGTCTACGTTATTATTCTAGCGGCGATCCAGATTGTTCATATCTTGGATTTTGTGATGATTATGCCACTAGGGCCTCGCTTTATGCGAGTGTTTAATATTTCACCAGCAGCCTTCTCTACTCTCGTCGCGGCTTACACCTTCAGCGCAGGTATTGTTGGTTTTTTTGGTGCTTTGTACGCAGATCATTTTGATCGCAAAAAATTTCTTCTCTTTAATTTCGTCGGTTTTATTATTGGTACCTTCATGTGTGCCATCTCGCAAAACTTTGCCAGTCTCCTGACAGCACGAATTGTGGCCGGAGCTTTCGGTGGAGTGCTTAATGCTTGTGTTTTGGCGATGGTGACAGATCTTATCCCTTTTGAGAGACGAGGCACAGCGATGGGTGTTGTGATGTCGGCATTTTCGATTGCAAGTGTTTTAGGTGTCCCCACTGGTTTATATATCACTCAAGTGCTTGATTGGAATGCAGCCTTTTATTTCATCTGTTTGGTTGGACTTATTTTTTTAGGTCTTTCGGTATTTATTCTTCCCTCAATAAAAGTCAGGGAAACAACTCTTTCAGTGAAAGAAAATCTTCAAAATTTTAAAATCATTCTTATGCAACCCGATTATCTTCAAAGCTTTCTGCTCACGAGCGTTCTAGGTTTTGGAATCTTTATGGTTGTTCCTTTTATCTCCCCTTACATGGTTGGTAATGTTGGTCTTAAAGAAACAGAGCTCCCTTATATCTATCTTGCTGGAGGGATCTGTACCATCATCACGGCAAGAGTTATTGGTCGGGCCTGTGATCGAATTGGAAGCTATAAAGTATTTCGAACTGTTGCCCTCATCTCCGTGATTCCAGTTCTTCTTCTTACACATTTACCTCCAGTGCATCTCGCTCTTGCACTTTGCTGTACTTCATTTTTCATGATGACTGGATCGGGAAGGTTCATTCCCGCCATGACCATTATAAGTGCAGTGGTAAAACCAAAAGAGCGCGGCACATTTATGAGCTTAGAAAATGCTGCTAGACAATTATCTTCAGGCATTGCTACGCAAATTGCTGGATTTATCATAGGCGCAGGAGCTGCTGGATCACTGACGAATTATCATATCGTAGGTTATTTTACAGTCTCAATGACCATGATGGCGATTATCATTGCTTATAAAATCAGAAAGAAATTTAATTTAAAGTAAAATGAATATGAACTCTGCCTATCTTGCTGCCATCCTTGCCTTCTCTATGTGGGGACTTTTTCCCATCTATTGGAAATTCTTTCCTGAAATAAAGGCTTGGGATCTTTTTGCACATCGCTTAGTTTGGTCTTTTCTAACGCTCATCTTAATTCTGAAATACAAAGGACAATTAAATTCATTAAAAAAAATCTGGGTGAACAAGCGAACTCGTTACATGCTCATGATTTCAGCAATCCTGATATCCACCAATTGGCTTCTCTACATCTATGCCATAAGTATTAATCAAATTTTAGAAGCGAGTATGGGATATTTCTTGAATCCCTTGATCAATGTTTTTCTTGGATGGCTTCTCCTCAAAGAGAAAATTCGTAGAGGACAATGGCCGGCGATATTGCTTGGCATAGGCGCAGTCATCATGATTGGTTTTCAAAGTGGAATCACTCATTTCCCTTGGATTGCCCTGACACTTTCTCTCACTTTTGCCACCTATGGACTGATTAGAAAACTTGCTCATGTTGGATCCCTTGAGGGGCTAGCCTTTGAAACCACTTTCATTCTTTTACCAACATTAATTATTTGGATGTTTCGCCCAGAAAATCCGATGACCATTTTTACTGTTCTGCCCTCATGGAAAATTTTTATTTTAAGTTTGGCAGGACTCATTACTTGCGCTCCTCTCATCCTCTTTGCATACGGGGCCAAACGTCTTCCCTTTGGAACATTAGGATTTTTTGGTTATCTCTCACCTATCTTAAAATTTGTTTGTGGCTGGCTGATCTTTAAGGAAGAATTAGGTCAGGATCGAATCCAAGCTTTTATTCTTATTTGGCTCGCCCTTGTTTGGTATTCAGCTGAATCCATTCTGAATCGGTCTAAAAAAATAAATTAGTTCAATGGCACATGAGACTTAAATTCCTAAAATAAAAGCCTTAGGTCAATGGTGTCGCTTTTATTGAAGCAAATCTTGTGATACAGAAAAAAGCATGATTGACCTTAAAGAAGTGACTAAAATTTTTGATCCTCGTGGGATAGCCGGAATCCATGGGATAAGCCTTGAAATAGGTCGAGGGGAAGTATTCGCCTTATTAGGGCCAAATGGTAGTGGCAAAACAACTCTTGCCAAAATTATTTCTCAGGAATTGCTACTAGACTCAGGACATATTCATATTAAGGGATCAATTCATCAGTTTAATCTTAGAGATCTCCCACCAGGACTTAATGTTCAAAAATATCTTATATCGCAAATCAGACTCGAAATTGATGATGAAAAAAAGATTCAATTAACCAGAGACCTAGCGAGCCTTTTCGAATTTACCTTTCAGCTTCGTCAGTCGACGAGTCAACTTTCCCAAGGTCAGAGGCAAAAGGTCATGCTGGCCGCTGAACTTATTAACTCACCATCGATTATTATTATGGATGAGCCCTTTGCTCACCTAGATCCACTTTCTCGTCGAGAGATTCTCAAAGACCTTTTTGATTATCTAAAGATGAAGGAAATCACAATATTCTGGATCAGCCACGACAAAGACGAAGCTTTTGAATTTTCCGATAAAATTGGAATCCTCCAGCATGGCAAACTTGAACAAGTGGCCTCTCCAAATGATTTTATCAAAAACCCTCGCAATCTTTTTGTCGCCAAATTCCTTGGCCATAAAAATTTTCTCGCCTTAAAGAAAACCAATCTCGGTTGGATCAGCCCCTGGGGCGAAATCTCTTCTGGCATTACAGTTAACGAAGCTTATCTTGTGCTCCCTCCAACGGCTTTAGATGTGAACAATAGCGATGGTCTAGAAGTCAAAATAGTAAATCTTTACCCAGGACCACTATTTTGGAAAATTGAATTATCTTGGGATGGCAGCCTATTTGAAGCATGGACAAACCATTCTCATCTTTCAAAGGGTAAGAATGCTTACCTTAAAGCAAGACTTGAGGACTGCACTCTGATTCCAATCTAAGAATTTCTGGTACTTATCCTTCAAACAAAACATGGACCCCTCTGGTCTTGAAAAGGCTTTTATGGTAATTCTCATCCATGGCCGTAACATATTTTAAAAAAGAAAATTACAAGCGTAAGCCGGAGTGGCTTAAAGTTAAACTTCCCCAAGGTGATGACTTTAAGGACATCCGTGACAATCTTCACCAGAAAGGACTAGCGACAGTCTGTGAAGAGGCCAAATGTCCCAATATTTCAGAATGCTGGTCCTCGCGTACGGCCACAGTCATGATCCTAGGTGACACCTGCACACGTGCTTGTAAATTTTGTCATGTTAAAACTGGTAATCCTAAGGGCTTCATCAATCC
>CANEVK010000086.1 GCA_947442115.1 Bacteriovoracaceae bacterium
TAAGTCTTTCTCGGTTATGGCAAGTTCTAGTCTTAGTTTTTTTTCATTTTCGAGAAGGTCTTTTTTGTCTTGAATAGAAAGTTCATTCTTAATCCGGAGTATGTTGTCTTTATCAATAATTGAATGGCATACGGGGCAAGATTCATCTTGAGTCATCACAGAGTGATTAATACAAATCTCAACTGCGGACATGAGAGTGGCTAGATTTAAGTCTTTTTGAAGGTTTTTAAATTTATCTTGTTGCTCTTGGTAAGCAATCTTCTTTACCTGGAGCTCAGTTGCAGTTTGTTTTAAAGATTGTTCTGCTTGGTCTAGCTTTTCCTTAAGTCCTTTAAGGTTTTGATTCGCGGCCAAGTTATGATTCAGGTTTTGCTGTAGTAAAGCTTCTTGAAGTTTTAATTTAGAGATTTTCTCTTTCGTGGCTTGAAGGTTTTGAGATTCAGCTTCTAGTTCCTGAATCCTTATTCTTCTCACTTCTTGAAGCTTTTTTTGCTTTTCAATTTCTTCAATAGTTGTGTTGGATTGATTTTTTAAATTTGTGTGTTTTGTCCATTCATCAAACAGATCAATGAGGTCAATTTTTCTCAGCTCTTCCAAGGGATGGTTTAAGTTGTTTGTTAAAATATCTAAGTCTTCCAGTCCTTTCTTGTGTTTCGATACCTCAGCATCTCTTTGATCATTCAATTTCTTTAGTTCATACTTTGAATTGCTTATAAGTTCATTCGTTTTATGGATGTCCTCTTGTATGATTTTTAATCTTTCCTCATCCTTTAAAAGAGATTGTAGTTCAGGTCTTCTTTTTTCAAAGCTTTCATTAAGCGTAGTTAGTTCTTCTTGCGTTGAAAGTTGTATCGTTTTGGTTTGGTTAAGAAGTGTTGTTTCTTTTGAGAGTGAATGCTTTAGATTTGTAACTTTTATTTCATTCTCAGAATATTTCTTTTGATAGCTCACTATTGTGGTGTAGTGGAAGCATAATTTATCAATCGTCTCAAGACATTCATCTGTTTTGATCGAATCTTTTTTTAATTTCTCAATATGATTTTTAAAATTAATTCCTTCATCGTCTGGGCCTCTCAGGGTATGTAGTTCTATGTCAATTTCTCGAATATCTTTTTCTATTTCATCTTTCTCTTTTCTTAAGATGAGGGAGAGGCTGTCAATTAATTCACCAGGATATAGTTTTTCTAATATTTCTTTTCTTTCACTAAAGCTGGCCGTTAGGAAACGTGCAAACTCTCCCTGATTGAGAATAATGCATTTACAAAATTGATCAAAATCGAGCTGAAGAATATTTTCCGCTTTTTCGTTGAGGATTATTTTTTTTCCTCCAAAGTCGTTGCTCTCTATTTGATACAATTCTCTGTTTGGGACTTGTGGTGTTGAGTAAAAATCACCATTTTGCTTTCTTGTCTTTACTTTCCAGCTTGCGTAAAAGAGTCTTCCTGAAGCTTGAAAGATGAGTTCGATGGATCCTTCTTTTTCTCCTAAAGTGACTAGGTCATTTTGGTTTATATTTGTTTTATAGACTTTCCCGTAAAGGACGAGACCAATTGAATTGAGGATGGTTGATTTTCCCGCTCCTGTTTCACCAGTGATGGCAAAAAGTGAGCTTTCTCGCTGTATATCGGAGAATTCAATAACGTGTTCACCTCTGAGGGAAGCAATATTTCTAATCTTTAATTTGATGAGGCGCATTTTTAGCTTTTTGAATAAGTTCTATGAAATCCATTTTAAGTTCCATTGGCGTTTCACTAGTTGCCGGGTACTTGTGCAGGTAAAATTCTTCAAATATTTCTGGTAAGCTGAGTTCAAATAGTTTTTGCTTTTTTTGACTTGGGATTTCCAGTCTTCTATAAGTTGGAATAAACGAAAGCAACTCAATCCCTTTTTCTTTAAGTATATTTTTAATTTCATCTATGAGGCCTGCGATAGGTTCGTCCAGCTCCAATTGGATCTCGATCACAGGGGATAATGGAGATGGTTGATCTAGTTTTGTAATATCCTCTCTCCAATACTTTAAATTAGTTTTTAGAATATGAAGTTTTCTCCATTCTGGTAAAAGAATGACTTGCGAGGTTATTTCTCCGTTATTGAGTTCAAGTAGTCGGATGGATTTTTTGTGAGTTTCAGAAAATCTCATTGGAATAGGGGAGCCAGAGTAATAAGCATTTCGAGATATCTTTTGGGGTTTATGTATATGTCCTAGGGCCACGTAATTAAATGACTGCAACAACTCACTTGGAATTGATTCAACTCCAGATAGTGAGATCACTTGCTCACTTCCTGCTGCCTCAAAACTCCCTGCAAGGTGATGAAGTAAAAGCAATTGTGGTTTTGTCTTTTCCTTCAAAATATACTTTTTTAAGGCATCTATGATGTCTCCCTCACCATTTGGGAGGAGTTCATATGATCTAAAAAAGGGGATAGCACAAAGATCAAATTTCTCTTTGCCTGATGATATTTCTAACCAATGATCATTGGGATTATTTGAAAGCCTTCCCCATACCTTAATTCGATGTAATTGAAGTAACTTTGAGGGAGCATCTAAAAGTAACCCAGAGTCATGATTTCCAGCGATAATATAGCAGAAGGTTTTTGTTTCTTGGGATAGGCGATGCAGAAAATTATAAAACATTTCGAGGGAATGATGAGGAGGCGTTGGACTATCAAAAATATCTCCAGCAATCAGTAATACATCTATGAGCTCTTTATTAAGCATTTCAATCAGCCAATCAAGAAAGAGCTGATGTTCCTGTATCCGTTCTAATCTAAATAATTTTTTGCCAAGATGCCAATCTGAGGTGTGAAGTATTTTCATTACTTTCTACCTAGGGGGCCGTTGCCCCTTATTTTTTTGAGCATCAAACTGTGAGCGATTTGGATCTCTTGGAGATTGATTTGGGCCTCTATTATCTCGCCGTGGTCCCCTATGATCTTGACTTGGGCCTCGGCCCTGAGGTCTTTGCGACCTTTGGTCTTGTCTTTGATTCCTCTGGTCTCGATTGTCATGACGGTTTCTTTGGTCTCTCTCTTCTCTTAGCTGACCTCTCACAATAACGGGTTCTGATGTTGAATAATCAACCTCATCATCATCGGCGAGTTCGTCATCCTCCGTTGGGACGTAATTGATTTCCTCTTCTTCATCTGGAGTCAATATGACTTTTTTATTGGAGCTTTCCGGTTCTTTAATGTTTGGAAGACTATAATCGAGTGTTTTTTCACCAAAAAGATTTTCAAAAATGGAGTCCGCAAAATTTTTGCTCTTATCTTTAAGGTTTTTTATTTCTTGTTCAAAGTTTTTAGTTTTTTTCGTCTGAGACTCATCTAATCCAATAATCTTAAATGTCTCATCTGAAACGGAGTCAAATTCTTGAGGGAACTTGGCTTCGTCTTTATTGAGTGTTTCTTTATACAAATCAACGACGTAACGTTTTCTGACTCCTCGATTTGTCATCATCACAAACTGCTCACTTAGGAGGTGTAGTCTGTCAACACGGCCTATTTCACCTGTATGAGTGAGGATAATATCTCCCTCTTTTGGCAAGCGAGTTCTCTTTTCTCGGTAAACTTCGTCTTCGTATTGGAGGCAGCATTTGAGCTGACCACATACTCCATTAAGTTTTGAAAAATTAAGAGTAAGATCTTGGTTTTTGGCCATTTTAATTCCGGCGTTGCCATACTTTGTTAAAAAAGATGAACAACACAACTCTCTTCCGCAGGGCCCAATGCCACCAACTGAAGCCGAGCGGTCTCTGACTGAGATTTGTCTTAACTCAATACGAGTTTTAAGTTTACCAACGAGATCTTTGACGAGATCCCTGAAGTCAACTCTGGCGGGAGCGATGAAATAGAAAACAGCTTTTTTTCCAAATGAGGTGAACTCTACATGAGTAAGGTGCATTTCAAGCTTGTACTGCTCAATAAGATCATTACATAGATTTTCTGCATGCTTTTGTTGGCGATAGGCTTCTTTATCTTTTTCAATATCGTCATCCATGGCGACCTTGGCGATACTTCGAACCGGCAACATGGATTTATTAAAGGCAATATCATATGGGAATGAATTGACGTAACCAACGGCCATTCCACGATCACTCATGGCCACCACTTTCTGCCCGTACTCAATTCTTCTCTTACCAATAAGAAAAGCAAAAGAGCGTGAGTTTCCAGGGAATCTTACTCGAACAAAACGAAGTATTTGCCCTTCTTTAAAGCGAGATTCCTCTCGGTCTTTATCTTCTAGGCTGTTTTTTTCATCTTCGGTATATTCTAATGAGTCATCATCAGAAATTATATTGATCGAGGCAGGATTCGTGTTTCCTTCCTCGTTATTGTACATTGTCATTGGACCATTGTGTGGGGATTTGTGATGTATGTCAATGACTTAGACGACTGAACACGTGCTGTTTTAAGAGATGATAAAAAAGGCTCCACTTTGTTGCAGCTGGCTGATGATAGGTGTCCATTTCTTGAAGATTTTTAAGCCATTCAAAGAGGGCCTGCTTCGCCGGAAGATTTTCGGGATGCTCCGCTTCCCAAGAAGCCCATTCTTGACTCCAATAGGTGACATCTCGATCAAGTTTTTGATTAACCTCTAAAAAGTCAGCAAAATTTTGAGAGGCTGATACTTGAATGAATTTAATCCACTCTGAATCGTCATTTATCATTTTTTCGGCATTAATCCTTAAAGTTAATCCTCTCGACTGAATGGTGTCTAAAAGTTTTTGGCCTCTGGGATTGAGTAAAAAAATAGTGGACTGACCATTTGGCTCTTCTAAGAGCTTAAGGCACTTATTGGCAACTTGTGTTGTGAGTTTATGTCCTTCAGGAATAATGGCAAATTTTCTAGAACTTTGGACCGGTTTAAACTCAAAGTATCTGATCATCGCTTCTGCATCAGCTACAATATAATTTGGCTCTTTTTTATCCTGATAGTCAGGTAGGTTGCCCATTAAATAAACATCTGGATAATCCAAAATGTGACTAGAGATTTGTTTAATCTGATCAATTTTATGAAAATAATTTTTTATAAAATCACTGACAAAGTGATTGAGTTTCTCGCTCGCCAGATTTGGTGGCAGGGAGGTTTCAAGGATGTAAAAATGACCAAGCTGTTGACGAGAGGCTTTCTCGAAAAGAATTTTATCCCAACTCATTTGATGATTCTCTCAATATCCTGCTGGATGAATTGGGAAACGTTTTCGACCGTGCCTCTTGCATCAAGGGTCAAAATTCTTTCTGGAAAAAGTTTTGCGGTCATTTGATAACCATGAATCAGGTCATTGTAAAATTCGGCTTTTTCAGCTTCAAAATAATCTTTTTCCTGTCCTCTTTGTTTTTGTCTTTCCCAAGAGACTTCGAGGGGAATATCTAAAAAATATGTCCTGTGGGGTAATAGGTTGAGAGGGTTATGGTGATGGAGATCTAATACCGTCTCAAATCCTAGTTTTCTTGCTTGTCCTTGATAGGCCAAAGTTGAATCGATATACCGGTCTAAAATGACGACAGATTTTGGTTGGGACAGGTAAGGTAAAATTTTTTCTTTGAGTAGTTGAGCCCTCGAGGCCAAAAAAAGGTGGCATTCAGCAAGGGGGTGCAACGGTGTGGAGCTTCTAAGAATAGCTTCTCTTAGTCTCTCACCAAACTCCGTCCCACCTGGCTCCCTCAAACAAAGCACTCGATATCCTTTATTGATGAGGACTTTTTCTATAAATTTGACTTGAGTGCTTTTACCAGAGCCCTCAATACCTTCTAGGGATAGGAAAAAACTTTCCGGAGTTTCAGGAGTCTTATAAAATGCTTTTAATGTTTGTAGCGAATTTTGCACAACCTGAGTCTAGCATTGGCAGGTTGCGTCGTTCAAAGGAAATCTAGTGAGTCGAGTTTTTTTATTATTTTTTTTAGTTTTTTCCTCCTGTACCTCATCGCCTGTGAAAAAAGAATTGAGGTATAAGGGCGAGAATTTGGCCAAAATTGGTAACTATGGTCTCTTGGTTGGTCACCTCACAATTCCTGTAGATACATTTCCCTTTGATCGTCGATCAGCAGTTATTTATTTTGAAAATACCTCATCTAAAGAAGAGTTTTATTATGGAGAGACAAGAGGGGTTTTTTATCTCAAATTACCTCCAGGAGAATATGTTGTTAAAGATATTTGGGCTGATGGAAAATGCAATTCTTCAACTGGCCATAGCTTGTCTGGATTTTTTGAATTGCTTCCTAAGCGAGTTCAATCCCAAAAAGTTAGACTAGAAGCTCCTGTTAAAACTGTGTTTACTTTTAGAATTGCCAAAGGAAAAATGACGGATTTAGGTAATATTCTTATGACTTGCATGCAATGGGATGCAGGACAGAAGTTTATATTTGAATTTTCAGATTTTATTGAGGATGGCAAATACGACATTTTTAAAACTCAAAAAGCTGACGAAGAGGATTGTGGTTGCAGACTTGTTCGAAAAAAAGACGGTCTGTCTCTTTCTGAAATGAAAAAACAAATCAATTAGTCTTAAAAATCACCAGACTCTTCCACTGGAGGAGTTTCTGGTTGTGGTGCTGGTTCAGTCATACTCATGGCCTGATCAAGGGATTCGCCTCCCTCCTGACCATTGGGAGTATTAGAAACAAGGGAATGTTCACTCCCAGGGTCTTGCACTGGTTCTGGTTCTGACTCCATTGGCTGGTCCATGGGTGGTTCTGGCTCATGAGATAGGGATTCGTTATGGCCTTGATAAGGCTCATGATGGATCGGAGGGGCCTGGGTAAGTGCCGATCGGTTATGATGGGCCGGTTGATAGCTGGCCGGTTGCCTTCTTCTCGGCATGGCCTTATTTGATTCACTGTTCTGAGAGGTTTTGGGCAAATCCCTTTCAGTTTGATTTACTTCATTCTGAGAAGTCAGATCCAGTTCTGTTCCTTTGGTATTCAAAAGTGTCACGACTCCAACGATCAGGAGTACTGATGCCGCCATGGCCGGTGCGGCCCACTTTAAAGAGCGGCTGACTTCTGTTTGGTTGAGAAGTTTTAAATCGATTTCATCGAGATTAATCTGTGGTCCTTCTTTTTTACTGCCGAGATAAGCGAGGGCAGCAAGTCCATTAAATGTTTCTGAAGATTCCCCAACACCTATCATTTCTGCAACTTCTTCTTTTGCATAATTAAACTCTTGCTCAGATGGACAAATTGGTAGGGAGTCAGCATTTTTAAGAAGATTTTGAAAAGAAGCTAATTGATAGAATTTTTTCCAAGTATGACCATCATCAATAGAGACAAGTTCATTTAAACCTAGAATGTTCATTTCAAGTTTTTTCTGAATATCAAAATATGAATGTGGGCCCAATTTCTGACCATTTTGAAGAATCCAAAACTTTTGGATTTGTTCTTGTTGAGCATGTGCATGCTCTCCAATTTCAGTAAATTGAGCATAGGAGTAAAAAGGATGCCAATCATTAGTGTCCATTCGGGACGCCAAGGCTTCCTGAAAGAGTTGTTCATTTTCTATGGCATAGTGCTTTAAAGAATCCACTTCAAAAGGACCAAAAACTTCATCTTTCAATTTGATGACCCACAAATCATGAGTCGAATAACCCATTTTATGGATAATCTCATTCGTCAGAGCTTTTAAATCAATAGTCATAAGAATCTCTCTTACTCAGTCATTCTTAACTCTTTTTCGGCGCTCTCAGTCTAAAGCTTTAAAGTTGAACTAAATAAGGCCGATTTTTGACTAAATCTTTTTTAAAAGCCATACTTAGGGGCGCTAGACAAAGGAAATCACGTGGGAATAGCCGACAGAATTGACCAGGTAAAGAAACGCCTTGGCCAGTATTCAGACTGGGAAGATCGCTACAAAGAAATTATTCAAATTGGAAAAAGTCTTAATAGTTTTCCTGAAGAAAAAAGAGACGAAAAATATAAAGTGAAGGGGTGTCAGTCTCAGGTTTGGCTCTATCCTGAATTTAAAGATGGAAAAATATATTTTTATGGCGATTCTGATGCTGTCCTCGTGAAGGGCATCGTGGGACTTCTCATAAATGTATACTCTGAATCAACGCCGGATGAAGTGCTTGCAACTAAACCTGAATTCCTCAAAGAAGTTGGGATTACTGAGCATCTTTCCATGAATCGCTCCAATGGCCTGGCCGCAATGATGAAACAAATTCAAATGTATGCTCTGGTCTTCAAATCAATCTCTCAACAGAAGGCTTAATATGCTCATCCGACCAAGAAGAAATCGTCAAAATGAAGTTATCCGCTCAATGATTAGAGAGAACTTTCTGACCCCTGCACATTTAATAGCACCTCTTTTTGTCGTTGATGGGAAAGACCAAAGTCTTCCTATTAAATCCATGCCTGGCCATCATCGGCTTTCCATAGATCACCTCATTTTGGAGGCCAAAGAGCTTTTCAACCTGGGTGTAAAATGTGTTGCTTTATTTCCTGCCATTCAGGATCAACTCAAAACTTCTGATGCAAGGGAAGCTTATAACAAGAATGGACTCAATGCCCGCGCCATTGCTGCCGTCAAGGAGGCAGTTCCTGGAATGTTAGTGATGGGAGATATCGCTTTAGATCCTTATTCTTCTGATGGTCACGATGGTCTTGTGGATTCTAAAACAGGAGAAATTTTAAATGACCCTACTTTAGAAATTCTTGCTCGCCAGGCGATATGTGAAGCCCAGGCCGGAGTTGATATTGTTGGACCCTCTGACATGATGGATGGCCGAGTCGCCTACCTGAGAAATGCCCTCGACCAAGAGGGATTTCAAAAAACAATGATTATGAGTTACACCGCGAAATATGCTTCGGCTTTTTATGGTCCATTTCGGGATGCTTTAGATTCTGCACCCAAGAAAGGCGATAAAAAAACTTACCAAATGGATCCGGCCAATGGCACTGAAGCCTTAAGAGAAGCTGCTTTGGATGAAGCTGAAGGAGCGGATATCATGATGGTAAAACCGGGCCTTGCCTATTTGGATGTGATTTATAGACTTAAAAATCAGTCCACTTTACCCATTGCTGCTTACAATGTGAGTGGAGAGTACGCCATGGTTAAGGCAGCAGCTCAAAATGGATGGATTGATCATGATAAAGTAGTGCTTGAAACATTAATGAGTTTTCGTCGAGCAGGCGCAGATATTATTTTAACCTATCATGCCAAAGAAGCCGCTCAGCTTTTGAACTAAAATTTAAGTAAAAATAGTATGCATATTCTTTTGATTAGATTTTCCAGCATGGGTGACGTTGTACTTCAGACGGCAACAGTCAATTGGCTCAGAGCCCTTTTTGGAGAAAATCTACGCATAACATTTGTGACCTCCAAAGAATTTAGCTCTTTAATTGAGAGTCACCCTGGGATTAACGAGGTTATAAGTTTTGATCGAAGAAACGGTGAAAGCTGGGGAAGTTTTACAAAAAAAATAGGTGAAATCGATAAAAGTCATCCCTTTGATCTCATTTTGGATCTCCACGGAACATTAAGATCTTTTCGAGTGCGATTAAGTCTCTGGAGAATACCGGCCCTATCTGTTGATAAACGTCGTTGGGAAAGATTCTTCCTGACAAAAGTTAAGGGGAAATGGATCAAACGCTTTATTTCATCTAGGCTAGGAAATGAAGGCCA
>CANEVK010000087.1 GCA_947442115.1 Bacteriovoracaceae bacterium
CCTTAATGGGATACTCACTCTCTGGTTTAAAATTGATGTTTTCATCAAATAGCCCATGAAAGGTCATAGAAATTGTCCCATAACCGGATTCAGCAGCGAGGTCGAGAATTTCAAGATAATTATCTTTAAGCAAAGGGGACCCACTCGTCCAGGCATCACCCTTATCCATATTGAATTGTTTGCTATGAACTTTTTCATAGTTCACAAACCAACAGTGAGTACATGCCTGACCGCAAGTCTGCTTTCCAATTTTGGTATCTAGGTCGAGATAAGTGTGAATGTTTTCAGGATCGATCTTTCTAAAAGGTGTCGAAAGCGGGATATTCCCGTGAAAGTCATAGGCGATAGGTTGATTGAGTGGTGACATAATTTATATCCTCTGGATGTTTTCACCTCACATCGCAAAGATAAGACCAACAATAAAGTCTCGAAATTTCAGAGGCTTAAATACAAATTTTGAAAAAGAAGTTTTAAATATAGAAACGTGAAAGAGTGTTAAAAATTGAACAAGTCATCTGAAAAGCCTGTAAATATTACAGTTTACGGCCATCCAGAATCAGGATAAAACTTGTTTTAATTTTAAAAACAATTATTTCCTATTTAAAAACGAGCCCAATTATGAAAATTTTGATTGTTGATGATGAAAAACTCGCCCGAATGAATATCATTAAACAATTTGATAGTAGCTTTACTGTCATTGAATCAAATTCATATGAGGACGCCTTAAGAAAAATCGAAAATCATAGTTTTGATATTTGTTATATTGATCTCAAACTGAGTGTTTCAGAAGAACTCTTGGGACTAAAGCTTATCCCTCTTTCAGTGAAGAAAGGCTTTTATACAGTTGTCATGACTTCAATAGACGATGAAACGATAGCGGAAGAGGCTTACGATTTAGGCTGTCAGGATGTTTATAATAAGGGTAATGAAGAAAGCCATATTTCAGAAACAATTAATCGCTATTTCCTTTCAAAAGAAAGCTTTACTGAGGATTTTCTTTTTAAAGATGTTCTTCCCACGCAAAACAAAAAATATAAAGAAGAATTAAAAAAGCTGCTTAAGATAATTCCAACTGAGCTTCCCATCTGTGTACTTGGTGAATCAGGAACAGGGAAGTCTCATCTCGCACGTGCAATTCATGAACTTTCAAAAAGAAAAGGTAAGTTTGTAGAATTAAACTGTGCCACTTTTAGTGGAGACACACTGAAATCAGAACTCTTCGGTCATACCAAAGGTTCATTTACGGGTGCTGTTTCAGATAAAATTGGAAAACTTCAAGAGGCCCACCAGGGAACTCTTTTTCTAGATGAAATAGGATCCATGTCGCTTGAGATGCAAGAAGGCCTGCTAAAAGCGATTGAAGAAAAATCATTCTATCCAGTTGGTTCAAATAAGCTTGTAAAATCAGAATTCAGAGTGATCTGCGCCACATTAGATGATTTAGAAGTTCTAATCAAGTCAGGAAAATTTCGTTTTGATTTATTCCAACGGATAAGTGGCTATACTTTCACACAACCAGCACTTCGAAATAGAAGAGAAGATATTTTTCCTATAATTAAAACAAAGTTATTGGGTTCAAGAAAAATCATTTTTAAAGAAGAAGCAAAAAAGATTTTAGAAAACTACCCATGGCCAGGAAATATCCGTGAGCTTTTAAGATTTGCCGAAGTCATATCGTTGAATAACTCCGGTGTGATTCGAGCGGAAGACGTAACCCAGTTCACTAAAAACTCAACTTTTAAAGCATCGAATGGTCTTCTTGAGGATTATCACTATGCCTTAATCAAAAAGATTGGTTTAAAGGACTTTCTTGATCAATTCACAAGAGAAGTGGTTTTAAAATCTCTTGAAGAAAACAGAAATAAGGCAAGACAGGCGATTAAAGAGCTAGGCATTTCTTCTGCAACATTTTATCGCTATATCGATAAAAAAGATGAACTAGGTATGCCGATGGTTATGCAAGAGAGGGAGCACTACAATGAACTCCATTGAGGCATTTCGACATTATAAGCATGATATCGTAGGGAAGTTTAGGGACATCTCTACTGCAATTAATTCATTAGATGAGAAAACATATAATGAGCCTGAGAATTTAGAGATCTTTGAAGCAGTTCATGAGGTCCTTGTGAAGATGGTTAATACATCAGAGTCTACAATATATGAACAGTTTAAAACTATAAAAGAGACGTGATTTATGCAAGGGATTTTCGAAAATTATGATGTTTCGCAAAACTTAGATTTTGAATGTTTTGACATAAATTCATGGACTAGTTTCTTTTATGAAAAAGCAAATCGATACGAAATCTTTGACTCCACTTTAAATAGCCTCAATTTTAAAACAAAAGAATCAGCAAGCATTATTGGTAATAAATGGTTGCATTTTTCAAACCTTATGCCAAAGGTTCTTTGTCTTCTTGCTAGTAAAGTAGAATCAAATCAAGCAAGAATGAGAATCCTACAAATCGCTTGGGAAGAACTTGGAGAGGGAAAAGCGAAACAAATACACGCGGAAATTTTTAAATCATGTATCACGATGGCTGATGTAAATTTCAATGACAAATCATCAAAT
Organism: Bacteriovoracaceae bacterium; assembly: GCA_947442115.1. Taxonomy (GTDB): domain Bacteria; phylum Bdellovibrionota; class Bacteriovoracia; order Bacteriovoracales; family Bacteriovoracaceae; genus Peredibacter. Next base: position 2,570 of record CANEVK010000087.1, read on the forward strand.
GCAAACAGACAATTAGAAAAATACGCTGAAGGAAATTTTAGATCAACATCCGAGATTTTTGGTTTAGGCTTAGGGCTTGAAATAATAGCAGTTCAAAATATTGAAACATTATTTAATGGATTAGCATACGATCCAATTCTTGCTTCAAACTTGAAAGAAACAGAGTTCTTTCAAATACATTTTCAAAATGAAGAGGGTCACATAAGACATTGTATTGAAAGTTTTATGAAATATTGTCCTGAAAAAATTAACAAAATAGATTTTATAATCGGTTTCGAGAAAGGACTCGAATTTTGGAAACTTTTCTGGGATGAAGTTGCCAATGAGTTGAGATCACAGCACCAGCAGAGCTTTGCATGGGCGAATTAAAAAAGACTCTTGGACTTCTTGAAGGATCTACCCTCGCTATTGGATCAATTATTGGATCGGGGATACTTTTTCTGCCTTCTTTAACATTCTCAATCGCAAAGTATGATGTTGCTATTGTTTGGCCTCTCGCTACACTCCTATGTATACCTTTGCTCTTTATTTTTTCAGATATGCTTCGAGTCACTCCAAATGCTGAAGGCATTGAGAGTTTTATACAATTAGGCTTAGGTAAGAATATTGCAAGTGCTATTCCTATTATTTTCTTAGGAACGGTTACACTAGGTATGCCTTCCGCAGCAATAATTGCTGGCGAATATGCTTACAAGGCAATAAATAGTTCTACAACAGTTCCCTTTGTTGCTTACTCACTGATAATTATAGCAGTTGTAGTAAACTTGCTAGGAGGAAAGCTGAGTGGAAAGATTAATACGATTGTAGCATTTAGTCTCTTTGTAGTTGGCGGAATAGTTGTGTTTATGACTGCAAAAATGGCAGCCCCTCTTTATCCTTCAATTATTCCAAATTACAATTTTTCTTCTATTTCGAAAGCAATCGTTCTTGCTTTTTGGGCTTATGCAGGTTTTGAAAATTTAAGTTTCATTGCAGGAGAATTCAAGAATCCAAAAAGAGATTATTTTTTATCAATGATAATTGCATTAGTGGTTTGCGGATTACTTTATTTCGCAATCTCAATAAACTATGCTGCTTTGATTTCGAATAATAATGTGGATTCTGTTGCTGGTTTGTCACAATTGACTAGCCTCGCAGGATTAAGCCCTACTTTTTCTATCGTATTGGCTCTTTTTGCTATTTTCTGTGTCTTGATAAATCTAATAAGTTGGACGTGGGGAATTTCTCGTTTAATTTTTGTTTCTGCAAATAAAGGTTTTTTACCACGATACTTTGGTGTACAGAAGAATAACATTCCACAAAGGAGCATGCTTCTTCTCGGAACAATATTTATTGTTACTTTATCCCTTGGAATTTTATTACCTCAGTATTTTGAATCTGCTCTAAATGTTGTTAGTACCAACTTTGTGTTTGTTTATGTCCTGTGTTTAATTTCTTATGTAATCTATGTGAAAAATCCAATTAAAAGAATAGTTGGATTAATACTTCTCCTGGGCTTAATAATCTTATTAAGTAGTAGTGGATGGTTATTGTTGTATCCAGTAACCTTGACTCTTATAAGTTGGTCACTACAAAGGAGAATTGGTTGATAACTATCTTGAAACAACGCACATTAAAATATGGGATGAAGGAGTATCTCAAGCTCAAATCTTTAATCGGACAAGATCAAGAACTTAATTCTTATTATTTCGGCTATGGTGCAAATTTATCTATTGATCGATTTCGGAAGTGGAATATTCCTGCCGAGATTGTCGGACCCTCTTATATTGAGAATCATGAAATCAAATTTAATTTACCTTGTGAGTATATAGGAAAAGGCTTTGCAGGAATAGAGAAGGCTGATGATAAAAAAGTTTGGGGAATACTTTTCAAAGTAAATTTGAGTGCCCTAAAAATGATGGATATCCTTGAGTGGGTACCGTTTAATTTTTATGAGAGGAAATTATTTGAAGTAAAATGCAATGAAGAAACCTATATAAATGTTTTCTCTTATGTCGTATGTAATCCAAGAAATGATCTGATACCGTCCACGGGGTACCTCGATTTTATTATACAATCAGGCAAAAAAGCAGGATTTCCACAGAATTATCTTGAACAATTATCATTAATTTCGTCAAAAAATGAATTCGAATTAGATCCAACTTTCCTTTTACGTGACCCATCAAAGAAAAGAATATTCGGGGCGCGCTTATCTAAAATTTATCTCATCCACGATAAACTCAGAGAAAAACTGACAAGGTTTATACCATGAAATATCTATTTTTATTTCTATCTTTAATCGCCTCTTCTGGAATCTTTGCAAAACAAAATGTCCTACTTATATTCCCTAAACTCGAGAATTTGAGTCTAACAGGCCGATTAACAACAGCGGGAATTGATATTAGCTTCCAAAAGTTTCAAGATTTGAAAGATGAAATAAGCTTAATTAAAATAGAGCCGGAATCGAATTTAAAGGAACTTGCTGGAGAGGTTGAAAGATCTATCCAGAAATATAAGCCAATTGCAATCATCGGGGCAATTACTTCTAATACAGCATTTGTAATTTCAGATATTGCAGAGAGGTATAAAATTCCTTTTATTACACCGTTTGCGACTCACCCAGATGTCGTAAAGGGCAAAGATTTTTCCTACCGCGCTTGTTTTGATGATTCTTATCAGGCAACTCAACTTGCCTCATTTGCAGTTAAGAAACTTATGAAGAGACGATTCTCTGTCCTTTACAACTCTTCAAGTTCTTACAGCCTTGGGATAAAAGTTCGTTTTTCAGAAATGGCTAAAAAGCTGGGAGCAGAGGTTGTATCAGAAGTTGGCGTACTAAACTCAGCAGATTTAACAAATGATAAAATTAAAAATCTAATCGATTCAAAACCTGAAATTGTACTTATTCCATCTTACCAAATCGAAGCGGCTAGTCTTATTGCAAAATTAGCAGTCCTGCTACCAAGGACAGTAATATATCTTGGTCCAGATAGCTGGGGCGGTGGACGTCTTTTTCATAAAGTATTTCAAGGCGGAGATATAAACTTTGAGGGTTACTATGTCCAACATCTTTCTGGTGTTGAATTTTCCTCAAAGCCTGGATTTAAAAACGAAATAACAAAAAGAAAACTTTTTGAAGATACCAAACAGCCTTATACAGCAGCAATGGTTGCGCCTGTTGCAATCGGACACGATACAGGATTATTACTTTTCAATGCAATTCAGTTATCAAAGAAGAAAAAAATTCCTTTGGTTGAGGCAATAAATAAAACATCGGTAAGAGGATTAACTGGAACAATTGATTTTAGCGAAGGTCATACACCGCAAAAGGGTTTGTTTATTTACAAAATTAATAAAACCAACGAAACATTTTATCAGGAATATCGTTGATGTCTCTAGGCCAGTACACCTCGCTTATTCGAATAGGAGATTTATTGTTTTTTAGAGCACTTATTGCTCAGACGATCTTACTTGGTTTTTTTGGTTTATCTATACTTCTAGGTAAGATTTATTTCGAAAAGTCCTCAAATGATAAAATAATAAGTAATACCTTCAAGAAGTGGGAGTCTGTATTAACTGAATCTGTTTATATTCAACAAATTGTTTCTGAGACGGAAATGCCACGAGTTGATAATCTTCGCAGCTTTAAAAATGAATTAAAAAGCTATGGAGTTGATGCGGAAGTAGAAATTAAAGGTTGCGATACTAGCTCCGATGGAATTTCGCTATTCATAGGAAAGCAAAAGTTAAATAATTGTATTTTTATAAAAAAGGATCATCAATACATTTTTAAAATTGCTTATACTGGATTCTTATTAGTTTTTTCAAGTATAGGAGTTAGTCTACTTGTTTGGAGGAAATCAAAGAAGAAGATGGATAAGCAATTCTATAATCCTCTTATCTCAACTGTTACTCACGAAGTTAATAAGTATCAAAAAAGTGAGAATGATAGAATTAAAAATGAAGCCGTGGCAAAAATAGCTACACAAGTAGCTCATGACATAAGATCTCCACTTGAAGTATTGAGAAGCCTAAATGACGAAATTGCCAGTTTGCCAGAGGTAACACGTAAGAGAATGTCACTTAGTATAAATAGGATCGAGGAAATATCTTATAATCTTCTTAAAAAGCATAAAGAAGACTTGGGCTTACAAAGCGAAGTAAAGAGTGAAGATCTCCTGGGAGTTCTACAATCAATCGTAACAGAAAAAGTTTTTGAGTTTAGAAAATTTCCAGAGATTGAAATAAAAGACAACTTTGGCCAAGAAACCTTTATGATATTTTCTAAAATTGATCGAATATCCTTCAAGAGTTTAATTTCAAACTTGATAAATAACGCTGTTGAATCACTCACTAACACAAAGGGTATTATTAAAGTTGAGCTTATAACCACATCTGACAGGAACATTATAAATATCATCGACAATGGTGCTGGTATTCCTGGGCACATTGGCAAAAATCTTTTTACCAAGGGATACACTACTAAAAATAACGGTAATGGACTTGGAATTTATAATGCTAAACAAGACATTGAAGCGATAGATGGAACATTAACTTTTAGATCTGAAGTAGGGGAAGGGACTACATTTACAATCAGCTTACCCAAGTCTGAAGCTCCCTCAACTGTTTTTTACTCGGTTCATACTGAAAAGTATGACAAGATTATCGTCCTTGACGACGATCCGGCTTTTCATGATGTTTGGTCAAATCGACTTAAAGGTTTGGAGAGCAAAACAGAACATATCTTCAGTGTTCAGGACATGCTCCTTAAGTATTCAAGCCTCGACTCCAAAACACTTTTACTAACAGATTTTGAACTCATGGATAAGGAATTTGATGGATTGGATGTCATCCAAAAACTGAATCATTCAAAAGATAGTATCCTCGTCACTGCGAGGAGTGAAGAGAATGACATTCAAGATCGTTGCACTAAGGCTGGCGTAAAACTCCTTTCAAAATCTCTTGTCAATTATATTGAAATTATTAGTGATAAAGTGCAGACGAATAATCCCCAGATTGTTCTCATTGATGACGACAAAATGATTCAGATCGACTGGTTTTATTATTGTGAAAAAGAGTCTATTCCCTTCAAAGGATTTAGGTCTGTTGAAAAATTTTTGGAAATTGCTCATACCCTTGATAAAGAAACCATTATTTTCATTGATTCTAACCTGGGTCAAGACATTAAAGGTGAAGTGGAGTCTGAAAAAATTTTCAACTTAGGTTTCAAAAATATTTACCTCGCAACAGGATATCAGAAAGAGGATATTCAGAAACCTCATTGGATTCTAGATATCTTTTCTAAGGGACCTGATTGCATTAAGGAAATTCTTCCAGGTTAATCCTACTTATAAATGTTCTTTCTTCTGAAAAAACCGAGCAATTCTTACATAGATTTGCTAACTTTAATAAAGTTAAAACTCGTATCACCCTGAAAACTTAAACTACTTTTTAGTTGCTTATTATCTGATTGAGAACATGTATCAAGTGCGGTAAGTAAAGTTCAAAAACCTTAGGAGACATTTTATGAAATACGCCTTATTTGCGACGTTATTTTTTTCTTTTAGTGCTCTTGCACAAATCTGTCGGACTAATAAAGATTGCGCGGACATACTTTTTTGTAATGGTGAAGAGCTTTGTATGCCTCAGTCACGAAATGCCAATTCTAAAGGTTGTATTCAGGCGATTAAGCGTCCCTGTACTGGGAGTAATGTCTGTGATGAATCCGCCAATATGTGTCGTCCTGCGGGACCTACTCCCATAGATAGTGATGGTGATGGATTTTATTCAGCTGCAACTGGTGGGGATGATTGCGACGATAATGATCCTCAAAGATATCCACTTCGTCACGAGGACTGTGATAATAAAGATAATGACTGTGATGAGGCGACTTTTGGCAATAAAGACTCAGATGGAGATGGATTTATTGATGCTAAATGTACCGCTCCTACTTCTAGAGGTGTTATCGGTGGAAATGATTGTGATGATAACAACTACCAAATAAAACCTGGTAGCCAAGTATGTTCAGACAACTACTCTGTAAAATTATGTGAATTAGGGGGTGGCTTCATGAATTTACCATGCGGCAGTAATTTAAAATGCTATTCTCAACCAAATGGTCTTGGGATTTGCGCTCAGTAATTTTTTTAAATTTTTGAACTGGGTGATGATGCCTTGATAAAAGATCATCATCACCCAATATACTTAGCTTTTTAAAACTGATACGTCCCACCCAAATAAAAATTTCTTCCCATGGCCCAGGCTATACCATCTGATCTCACTCGTGAATAGTACTCTCGATCCAAGAGATTATTGATCCCTGCATTGAGAGTCCATGCCTGCTTTAATTTAAAATCAACCGTGGCATCAAAAACCACATAGGATGGGATTTCAAAATTACTTGTATTCCCATCATCTGCAAAATGCTCACTCACCATAACACCCATGAGGGCTGCTTTGAGTTTATTTTCCTTATTGTAGATAACTCCAGTTCTAGTCAGTGTATTAGGAGCATACTGAGGGGTCTTATCTTTTAAAGGGCCTCGTGTGAACCGAGCATTAAGGACTTCAATATTTCCAAAGAAATTAAAATCACCAACCCCCTTAAATTCTGCAGAAAGATCAAATCCTTTACTCTCACCGGCCCCGGTGTTTTGATAGACTGTACCGACTTGCCCAAACTTATTCTCATAGCGAATAAAAAAGACTGAGACATCCCAGTTTAGTTTCTTTGTTTGCCCACGGTAACCTAACTCATAGGTGATAATTTTTGAGGGATCTATATCTTCTGAAATACCTGTTGTTGTCACTGGAACAGATTCCACATAAGTCACAGGCTTATAGGCTTCTGAGACATTGGCATAAATTTGTGACTCATCCGAAAGGTGGTAAGCGGAGCCTAATCCGAAAAGTGGGACATTCACCGTGTTGTCTTCATATCTGAGTCCAGAGGGCGATGGATTAACCACATTTTTTTTCTCATCAATCATTTGACGAATATTTTCAACTCTGACTCCTGGAGTGATAA
>CANEVK010000088.1 GCA_947442115.1 Bacteriovoracaceae bacterium
CATGAGAGTCCAGTCAGCATCTGTTTCAACTCTTTTCATGAATAGATCATTGATCCACATTGCGTAAAAAAGGTCGCGGGCGCGAAGTTCTTCTTTACCATGGTTTTTGCGAAGATCGATGAAGTCCTCGATGTCAGCGTGCCAAGGCTCAAGATAAATCGCAAAAGCACCTTTACGCTTCCCACCACCTTGATCCACATATCTAGCAGTATCGTTAAATACGCGAAGCATAGGTACGATACCGTTAGAAGTTCCGTTCGTTCCACGAATGAAAGATCCTTTGGCTCGAATATTATGAATAGAAAGACCAATTCCTCCGGCCGACTGAGAGATGAGCGCACATTGCTTAAGTGTTGAATAGATTCCCTCGATAGAATCATCTTTCATGGCTACCAAGAAGCATGACGACATCTGCGCCTTATTAGTACCGGCATTAAAAAGAGTCGGAGAAGCATGAGTGAACCAGCCCTCAGAGATAAGGTGATATGTTTTGATGGCTTCTTCAATGTTTCCAATTTGAACTCCTAGGGCAACGCGCATGAAAAGGTGTTGAGGACGCTCAACAATCTTTCCGTTAACTTTTAATAAATATGATTTTTCTAGTGTCTTAAATCCAAAATAATCAAATTCAAAGTCACGAGAATAAGCAATCTCAGTAGAGATTCTGTCCTTGTACTCGCGAGCAAAATTATAAATTTCTTGAGAGATTAAGGGCTGAGACTCATTTGTAAATTCATTTTTATAATTAAAGAGAACATCAAAAGTCTCTTGAAATGAATCTGAAGTTGAGCGGTGTAAATTTGCAACAGCAATTCTACCAGCTAGACGAGCATAGTCTGGATGAACAGACGTCATATAAGCAGAAACTTCAGCTGATAGATTGTCTAATTCCTCGGTTGTAATACCGTCAAAAAGACCATTAATAGTACGTTTAGCAATTTGCATAGAATCAACGTATTTCGGATCTAGTCCATAAGTTAATTGAGAAATACGGTGAGTGATTTTATCAAATTGTACAGGTTCTCTTTTTCCTGAGCGTGTAATGACGAACATATGTGTATCTCCTCTCGAATTCTTTTAAAAATTAAAAATCAATATCTGTTGAGAAAGTAAAGTTAGAACCGGCAGACTCTTTGGTTGAATTAACAACCCCGGCCTTTTGGTATTCAGAAACTTTTCTCTCAAAGAAGTTAGTTTTTCCCTGCATAGAAATAAGTTCCATCCAGTCAAACGGGTTCTTAGCATTATAAATGTTAGAGTAACCAAGCTGTCTCATCAGTCTGTCAGCACAAAACTTGATGTACTCTTTCATCATGTCTGCATTCATACCAATAAGAGATACTGGAAGTGCTTCTGTGATAAATTCACACTCAAAATTAACGGCCTCAGTGATGAGTTCACGGATACGAGTCTCAGATGGCTTATTGCCGATGTAGTTTTTGTAAAGCAAGCAAGCAAAGTCTGTGTGTAAACCTTCATCACGAGAGATAAGCTCATTAGAGAAAGTAAGACCTGGCATTAAACCACGCTTTTTTAACCAGAATATTGAGCAGAAAGAGCCAGAAAAGAAAATGCCCTCAATGGCAGCGAAAGCAACGAGCCTTTCAGCAAAAGAATCATTGCCATTAATCCACTTCATCGCCCAATCAGCTTTCTTCTTGATGCACGGGATATTGTCGATTGCCTTGAAAAGGTAATCTTTTTGTTTTGGGTCCTTAATATAGGTGTCAATAAGAAGACCATAGGTTTCTGCATGAATATTTTCCATGGCAATCTGAAAACCATAAAAGGCCCGGGCCTCAGGAATTTGAACATCATTATAAAAACGGAGTGCTAGGTTCTCATTGACGATGCCATCTGAAGCCGAAAAGAAAGCTAAGATATGGGAGATATAATGACGCTCTTGATCGTTTAGATTATTCCAATCATTTAAGTCAGAATAAAGATCGATTTCTTCCGCCGTCCAAAAACTGGCCATGGCCTTTTTGTACATGTCCCAAATGTCATTGTACTTGATTGGAAAAAGTACAAATCGGTCATTTGATTTTCTTAAGAGTTGCTCCGTGCTTGTGTTCATACCCCATCTCCTTCTTCATGATGTGTGTGGTGGTGTTTGTCTGTCTTAAATTTAGCGTAGTGGGAGTTCTGACAATTGAAAAGGAAAAAATCTACATATAGTAGTATCGACATTTTTTTGACAGTATTTATAACTAGATTTAGTGGAAATATCCGATAAATTTTCTCGATAATTTGGCCCAAAATAAACAATTTCTTACATGTAAATGTGCGCCATAAGCTTATCCTTTACAAGAAACTAAATCATGCTGGCTTTTTTTGAAAAATGAGTAATTTTTACTACAGTCGAGACATAAAAGATCGATAAGAAAGCGCCTCGGTCAAGGGAGATAATTATGATTTTTTATTCATTAAGTGGTCCAACCTACAAATTAGAAATTCATGATCATAAACTAAAATTAATTAAAAGGACCTGGGCTGCACTATTTGCCGCAAAAAATGAAACACTTGAGTGGAAACTTGATGAAATGGAGCATTTTAAAATATCTGTCCCAAAATTTATCTGGGGAAAACTAGAGTGGGCCACAGCAGATGGTAAAAAAGGATCGTTTCGATTTTCAACCAACTCAATCATGATGGAAAAGATTGAAAAATACATGAATAAGTTGATCGTAAAAAATATGATTAAGAAACAAGAGAAAATCATACCTCTTGAAACTAAGAAGCATAAGAAAAAAAATAAAACCGAAAAAAAAGCCGCCTAGTTATACTAAATTTTTTCAGTCTCTGCGAAAAAATTGAGAGGTTGCTTAACATCCACCATGCCTCCTCCTTTTGGTCTTGGAAAATCAATTAAGCTAAGAACCTGACCCATGCATCCAATGCCCTTTTGAGAAAACCTAGCATCTTTGGCCTTAATTTGATGAGTCGCCACTTTACCTTGTGGTCCGATGGTGAAATTTAAATCAATAATGCCTTTTATTTTATCTGACTGGCCTATCAGCTCTTGCTGATAGCAGTGCCTAAATTGAGGAATATATTCTCTTAAAATTTTTCTAAGGAGTTCAGGATCCATTGAGCCCATAACTACGGTTCGAGTCTCAATAGCAGAGGTTTCAAATGCTTTTTTTGAAGCCAGGCCTCGTGAACCGTAATCATGCCCATTTTCACTATGACCTTGCCCATTGAATTTTGAAACACCAATCTGAGCACCGGCCACTAAAGATCCACCAATTGATTTCCCTGCATTAAACGAAGCCTCGTTGAGCTTCACTTGGGAACCAGTAGCTGACGTATTAATTTTACTAGAGTCACCAACCACAGAACCAAGATCTACTGAAGATTTAAACTCATAAGCCTTCATAGATGGCTGGGCTTGAGTTTTTGGTTGAGAATTGTTGGCGACGACATCAGTTTTCTTGGAAGCTGGTGAGTCAGCTCTATTGGCCTGGGTACTTATACTTTCATTAGCAGATTCCTGAGAAATTTGTTTTATAACTTCTGGTTGTGGCAACTTGTAAACCACAGCAAGCTCAACCTCTTCATTGACCATTTTAGGAAGGTCAATCATGAGTAAAATGAGAAACGGTAGGAAAAGCGAAGCAAAAATTTTACCAGATTGCTTGAAAAATTCTCTATCTCTAAAGAAGAGTGGTATCCCCTTCCATTTAAATGTCGTATCCACAATCCGAAATGAAACTTGTTCCGTACCAAAAGTTAAAATCAGTGGGTTTTTGAGTTCAAAGGCATCTCCATTAACCGTCATACCTGAATGACTAAGATCATGAAAACGTATCTCCCCTTTTTGTACGGTAAACACTTTAGATCTATTTATTGAGTGAAAAAGAATATTAAAATGTCCTTTTCTAACAGGATCTAAAAAATAATCACCATTTTTAAGGTCTAAATATGAAACATCAGAAATGAGTCCACCAGAGAAAGTTATAATTTCGAGTCTCTTCTTTTGCACAGGATTGACGAGATCAAGAGATCTATCTTTTTCATCAAGATCTATAAAATCTTTTGGGATACTGAAACTTGGAAGAGACTGAACAGGTCTGAAGAAAGAATCATCAAATTTAATATCACAGAAGTCACCATCTATAAATATTAGTCCTTCAGTTTGAGGCAACTCAACAAAGTGATCGTTCTTTGAGATCAATTCAATAGCTGAATCAGGATTATGTAGTGGCCTATCCTCTAAGCCACAATCCACTGAAAAACTTAACGTCCCAAAAGTTAAGATATCACCGGCCCCAACAAAGGACTCTGACACTTTTTTGCCGTTTACAAAAACACCGGCCTCAGAACATAAATCTTTAACAATCAGTCCATCATTGCCATTGATAAAGATAAAAGCATGAACAGACGAAATACTCGAATCACTCAGCATAACGTCAACGGATTGAGTAGAACCCACAATAGACTTGATCTTGTGAAGGCTGATCTCTTGAGTCATCCGTTGATCTAAACAACGCAAGAGAAAAGTTGATTGTATTAATTGTGTCGTCATGGACTAATCCTTATGAAGTTTAAGGGCAATTAATTTTTCTATCTTTTGAGTCATCATATGAAAGGGAGCAACATCACTTTTTTCTCTTTGCTCCAAAACCTTAGAGGCTTCCACCATATTTCCTTTTTCAACTAGAAAAAGAGCATAGGCTCCTGCGAGATCTTCGCGCTTGTAGTTATCCGCAGGTATTAATTTAAAAACCTCTTCAGCCTTCGCCAAATCACCGCTAAAAAGGTAGGCACTCGCTAAGTTTAAATAGATATCAACATCTTTAAGTCTTGCGAATTGGGTTGAAGTAAAAATAGAAATTGTTTTTTCATAAAGGCCAAATTGGAGATAAAGCAAGGCCAGGTTGAATCGAGGCACTTTAAAATCTGGAGCTGCAGTAATCGACTGATTAAAATAATCATGGGCCTTATCCCAAAGGCCAAAATGGAGATAAATGAGTCCTAAATTATTGAGGGTTATTGATTTTAATAAATTATTTTTAGTTTCAGATATCAGCAACCGATAGTAAAACTCTGCCTTTTCATACTCTCCTTCAAGATAAAAGCAGGTACCAATATCAAGCCAGTAAGATTCATTTTTTTGCTTTCCATAAGCTTCTTTAAATTTGACGAGCGTTTTCTTAAAATCACCTTGATAGCATCCCGAATTCTCTTTATTAGCAAGTGATTTAAATAATCTTTCCTGGTCCATACGCATAAAACTTTCTTTTGAAAAAGCATCCCAAGACGAATCCTTAATATCTCGTTTAATAAGTTTTCCTGAGCAAGAATAAAGAGCCGGTAAAACAATTAAAAAGAAAATCCATTTCATAATTATTCCTTAGAATTCATATCCATCATCAATCCGCTGACAGCAGATGAGGATGGATGCTCAATATTTTGCACGCCCGCAAACATTTTGTAGGATGGGCTTAAGAGAAGCTTATTACTGACTAACAATCTCGTTTTCTTTCTAAAATCTTGAGACGACTTTTCAAAGGCTGAAGCAACTTGAATCATAGCCGCCTGAAAATCTTTTAAAGTTTCAGAATTCATACCTGCAGGTCTGATAGTTTTAACTTTTTTAGCAATATTAGTATAAAGATTCACGAAAACCAAAGCACTAGAGATAGAAACTTCTTGGATCTCAGATGAAAGTAAATGCTCATACTTTGAACGAAATTTCTGTATGAGCAATAGATAGCTACTTAAATCCTGATTAAAGATAGCAGAATTAAATTCACCATCTCTTAATAAAACAAAATCTGTTAAATTATGAGATTCGAAACGAGCAGAGTCAAATATCTTTATGTCCTCTAACCAAGTATGAGTTCCTGGTGCATTTATCCAAGCAACTTCTTGTAAAATATTTTCTTTTAAATGAGATTGAGTTTCATTCCAAAAAGATCTTTTTAAGAAATGTGCGTAACGCTCTTTTAAAGCATCAACCGGATACTTATGCACAAATGATTTCATATTTTTAAAGTCATATTTTTTTTCAAAAACGTTAAAAACTTGGATAAGGGCATTCTCCTTAAGCAAGGGTTGAGTAGTACAAAGTGAAAAACTGTCAACAATTTCAATGGCATCTTTTGGATGATTCTGCACGAGAGCGGTGGCAATGGATATCTCATAAAATCTATCTTCAATTTTATCTTTTATCGGACAAAACTCTTTTAAATAGAAAGAAGCGAGCTTAAAAGAAGCTTTAAAATCTTGAAGAAAATAAAATCTTTCAGCGATGCTTGCCATTTCTTCTCTTTTATTTAATCGGTCTTCCTTAGACATAATGTTGAATGATTTTATTTGCCAGTCATAGGCCAAGTCGGTTTGAGCGAGCTCAAGTTGGATAAGGGAGGCAAAATAGGCTGAAAGAGATTTGATTTTATTAGTATAAAGATCATTTTTATAAATTGACTCAAACCCCTCAGCGGCTTCCAACTTTCGCCCGGCCTTAGCTAAGCCCTGATATTCAAGAAAAAGCATATTCCCCAAGGTTACTTCAGTTTGCTCAATGAGTGAGTCAGGGAAACCAAGAAAACCTTTTTTAAACTCATGAATCCAGTAAGCAATCTTCTTTGTATCCTTACGATCAATTAAATCATCAATCAGTTTAGTCATAAGTCCTTGCTGACTTTTTAAATCTTGGGGAAAAGAGGTTTCATATTTTTTAAGAACTTCAGCGCCTTTAAGGTCAAGCTTGAGTTCTCGATAAATTTCAAAGAGCTTGGGATAAATTTTTAAAGTCGTCTCGTGCCTTGGAAGAAATTCAATGTGCTCATTATAAGCAAGGATTAAAAACTCCCTATTCTTATCTTTTGGTATTTCCTCTGAAGCTGTTAAAGCAAGGAATGAATGGAGAATTTTCTGACGTAATTGTGTCTGGCCAGTCGTTTTAGACGTTTTTAAAGCAATGGAATAAGCTTCTCCGGCCAATAAAAAATTACGAACAGCAAAATGGGTCTCACCTTGAAAGTATTGATAGTCTGCTGTACGGATAGGATCGATTGAAATAAGCTGATTAAATAGATTCAAAATAAGATTTAATTCTTTCTGATTAAAACTTCCCCCATCCTCTTTAATATCTTTAGAAACCTTTGTTTGAAGGAAACTGGCCAAAGAGCTCAATTTCTCAATTGTTTCTTGAAGAAATTTGATTTCACCACTTTTTTTAGATTTTAAAGAAAGATAAAAACTAACAAGTTGGTTCGACGTTTCATTAAACTCAGCAAAAAGACCATAATGCCTATAATAATCCAAAAAAGCATGAAAGACATCTTCTTGGTAATGTGTGATTTTTTTGCCCGAGACAAGTTCTTGGGCGGTATTTAAAATTTTAAGAGTCTCACTGCGATGACCTTTATCAGAAGTTTTTTTAGCTAAATTCAAAAGATGGTCCAGTGGCTCTTTTTCGTTATTTACATAAAAAGCGAGCCCCTCAAGTGGTTTTCCAGAATAGACATAAAAAGGCCCAATATTTTCTAGCGCCTGTTCTCGTACGCTAACATATTTAGAATTTTTAGATAATTTATAGGCGTGGTTAATGGAAAGAATCGCTCGATCAAAATTTTTTGATTTTAAATAACACCAGGCCAAATTCAAATAATGCTTTGGTAACCAATCATCCTGTTCATTTTGAATAATTTTTTCGTAATAATGGACTGCAAGTTCATACTCTTTTTCATTATAATAATATTCGGAGATCGCCGTTTCAGCATGGTGTAAGACAGGATGCTTTTTACCCTTTAACAGTTTCATGACTTCCAGTAAATAAGTCTCAGTAATGTGATCCTTACCGAAATCCCTTGAATTGAGGGACATCGTCAAAAGTATCTCAGCTCTCAATAAAGCTGACGGTTTATCAGTGAGTATCTTTAAACCAAAGGCTTTCGTTTTATCATACAGATTTCTTGTTTCAGTAAAAAAACTCTCCTTGCTCGCTCCACCTTGACTTGATTGGGAAGAACCCAAAAAATCTTTATTGTTTTTTTCGTGAATCAGCTTTAGCTTTTCAGAATATAAGGTTAATAATCTGTAATTTAATTCTGGACTTCTTTTCGTTGCATTTTCAATAATCCTCGTTTCATGCTGAACTAAATTCATAAGTTCTTGCCAGCGGGATCCCTTTGCGAATGCAAAGGAATGACCGACAGACAAGAAAAACAATAAAGTGAATTGAAAATAAAAGCGTTCCATATCTTTAGTAATTCCCTTTCACGATGAATTTAAATTGAGAGCATCCAGCAAGTGCAGAATCATTCATAATTCTTTGCACATACTGGTAATCCATTTCTTTATCAAAAACGAGATTAACAAGCTCATTTGGCTGACTTGTTTTGGCATTCTTCTGAGCATGAAATTTTTCTTTCTCTTCTTTGAGTTTTTGAGTTAATACAGCCATAGACCCCGATGCAGGAATCCTTCCGATGGATTTGTTATTCAAGAAAACCATTGCTTCCTTGTTCACTTGAATAACAGGCGCAAATCGAGTCATGTGCTGAGATTCTGACTCCGCCATCTCTAATCCTTGAGTCAGATCCAGTTTTAGATCGGAGGCATTATAACTCTTGAGTAAAAAAACTAGTAAAATGGTAAGGATATCTAAAAGAGATGTGATATCCACATCAATTCCTTCTCTGATTCGCTTACGTTGAAATTTCTTTTTCATTAGCGAACTCCTGTATGGTCGAAGACAATTTGTTCAAAAAGCTTTCCTTGATTTTTTTGAGAAATTTGAGTGCTATCTATCACAGCAATCAATTCCTTGAATGGAACCCGAGGGTGAGATCTAAGTATCATTGTATTCTCATCTGGATTCATTCTCTTTAGCTCCGTGAGGTATTCCTTAATCTGTGCTTTTTGATCCGTGGTAAATGTTTTTGATGAAATTTTCTTCAATCCCGTTTTGATCACCACCTGCTCCTTGGTGATTTCTAATGTTAGATTAAGGGGATCCTTCTCCTTATTCTTTTCATTAGAATCCTTGATCATTGGTAAAGAAGATCCAATTTCATAAACATCCACAAACTGTGCTGACATAAGAAGAAAAAAGATAAATATGAAAACTGAATCGAGTATCGGAACTAGATTAAGTTTTTCAGGACGCTTCATTTTTCTTCCAACTTTCATAAATTCTTCCTTGAATTAAGCTGCTTTATCTGTTGAATGATTCACTTTTCTTGTCCCCAGTAGATCCAGTAACTTGACAGAGTTTTCTTCGATTTCCTGGATCATTTTTTCACCTTTGGCCATGAGATAGGAGTGAACGACCATAAGAGAAATGGCAGAGATCAAACCAAGTGCCGTCGTATTCATGGCAACAGCAATCCCCTCTGCTAGCAGCTGGGCTTTTTGAGAAGCTTCGGCCTGGGCAACCGCCGCAAAAGATTGAATAAGGCCTTGAATTGTTCCAAGCAAACCAAGCAGTGTAGAGAGGTTGGCACAAAGGGCGAGGTAAGAGAGTCTCTTTTCAATCAGTGGAACAGCTTCAAGAATACTCGCCTCAAGTGCATCCTGAATCTGCTCTTTTGA
>CANEVK010000089.1 GCA_947442115.1 Bacteriovoracaceae bacterium
ATATAGACATCTATTTCACGAATCGGAAAAACTTAAATAATGATCTCACTATAGAGCTTGCGATTAACTGGACCAATCGTTACGAATACAGTGTTCAAGACGATATCATTAACAAAGAAAAAGCAAACGACTTCGCTGTGATCCTTGGGCTGAGTTACCCATTTAACCTATAAAAGACTAAACGCAAAAAATCTTGGCATTAAAGCTGCTTAATTATCAAATCGACCAATTTAAATGGTCTATGAACTAGCAGTTTGGGGAAAACTTACCCAAAAAGGTGCAAGAATATGCAAAAGATCTCCGAATCATTTGAAAATGAGGAAGAAAAATATGTCCTTAATTATTTTCCCGAGCAGAAATCAAAATTAATTGTAAAAAGAAAAATAAATTCAATAACAGAATCACTATCCGATTTAAAAATAAAATTAAGTTCAGGTCATTTACAGGGATATCAAAACCATTCATTCCATTGGTTCCTTGATAATCTCTATATCATCGAAGAACAAATAAGCATTTTAAAAAGAGATTTCCCCCAAAAGTTTTGTAATAAACTTCCCCAAATAGAAGTGGGTAAAGAAAAAGGTTATCCACGTATATATATAATAGCTAAAAAACACGTTCACTTTTTTAATGGAAAGATAGATCTCAATGATCTTGAGGAAAGCATAAAAAAAAGACAGGAAGAAAGTGATCTTACCATAGGTGAAATTTGGGCAATTCCAATTTGCCTTAGGATTAGTTTGCTCGAGGAGCTTGTGAATGAGCTCAAAAGGGCTTTAAAAAGGGCAGAGGAAACAAGAGCTGCAGATCACACAGCGGAATGTATCTTTGAAATAACCTCAAAAGACGTTTATGAAAAAGAACTAAATTCATATTTAGAAAAAGAGTTATCCAAGAAAACTCACTTAGGGCCTACATATATAGTAGAACTCATAACAAAACTGAAAGATCAGGATTCTTCACTGCAAGAGATTTCAAATATCTTTAGTAAAATGACAAAACTAACTGAAACTGATTTGCAGAAAATATTTCAAAAAGAACATATTGAACAAGCAAAAAACCAAATCGCCATTTCAAACATTGTGAACGGGTTGAGAATAATTACAAAGATGGAGTGGCACCCCTTTTTCGAGAGGATAAATAATGTAGACAATATTTTTAAAAATGATCCAACCGGAAATTATTCGAAAATGGATAAAGCAACAAAAGATAGCTATCGGAACACAATCGAAACAATATCACGGATTGGTAAAATAAACGAAACCATCATAACTCAGATGTGCCTTGACTTAGCGAAGACGAACAAAAAACATACAGGATATTATCTTGTAGGAGAAGGCAAAGAAATATTAAAACAGAAATTTTCAATAAAGGCTCCCCCGCTTTCCAAATTAAAGAAATATATTGAAAATAGTCCGGGGATACTTTATTTTTCACTTTTTTTATTTTTTTTCATCGTAACATTTTTTTTCCTTTATCAGCAATTCGACAAGATGGAAATATCCAATACTTTGCGTTTAACAATTTTAGCACTTTCGCTAATACCCATAAGTGAATTTTCAATCGGAATAGTTCATACAATTATCACTCAAGTCAGAAGACCAAAGACAATACCTAAAATGGATTTTCGTGAAGGTGTTCCAGAAGATCACAAAACAATGGTTGTAATACCATGTTTACTTATTAGTAAGAAAGTCATAGATGATTTAATTCAAAAGCTTGAGCTCCACTATCTTTCAAACAAGGACAATAATATATTTTTTGGACTATTGGGTGATCCGGTAGATCATGAAAATGAGATCAAAGAAGATGATAAAGAATTGATAGAGTACACAAAAAAAAGAATAGCAAATCTCAATGGAAGACATAAAGGGGAAGAAAGATTCTTCTTTTATTTTAGAAAAAGAGTATGGAACAAATATGAAGATACCTGGATGGCCTATGAGAGGAAAAGGGGTAAGATATCTGAGTTTAATCAATTAATTCGAGGTAGTCGGAATACAACTTTCGTAGAAGAAAATATTAACTGGAATCTATTAAATAATTTGAAATATATTATCACACTAGATGCCGATACTCAGTTACCCATAAACGCGGCAAAAAAACTAATTGGGACGATAGCACACCCACTTAATTATCCCATTTTCAGTGATACTGATAAAAAAATCACTTCCGGCTACGCCATTATACAGCCAAGGATTAGTGTTTCGATGATTTCATCGGTACAAACAAGATTCGCCCAGATTTTTTCTGGGAACACTGGTTTAGATCCCTATACAACCGCCATATCTGATGTCTATCAAGATTTATTTTCAGAAGGTAATTATACTGGAAAAGGGCTCTATCACATTGATGCTTTTGAAAAAATCCTTGAAGACGTCATACCTGACAACAAAATACTTAGCCATGACTTATTTGAAGGGTGTTTAGCCAGAACTGCACTTACAACAGATATAGAACTCTACGATGACTATCCTGAAAATTTCACCATTTTTTCAAAGCGAAATCATAGATGGATAAGGGGGGACTGGCAACTTATGAGCTGGTTAGGAAAAAATGTCAAAGATAAAAATCTCCTTAAAATTAAAAATCCTATTTCCTTGATTGGAAGATGGAAAATTTTTGATAATCTTAGGAGAAGCCTTGTCGCCCCAGTGACTTTACTATTATTGAGTTTAATTTGGACTTTAAAACCCTTAAACCCAATGACTTTCAGTTTGGGAATTATCGTTTTTGTTAATTCATCACTTCTCCTTTCAAGTTTTATCGATTTAATTAAATTTAAAAAAATAAAAATAAATGAGCATTTACGAAATAACATCTTCTTACTCAGGAACAAAACAGAACAATTATTCCTTATGATTGTCTATCTTCCTGAAATGGCACTCGTAAACACTGATGCCATCCTAAGGGCACTTTACAGGACTTTTATATCAAAAAAGAAGAGGTTGGAGTGGGTAACATTCTCACAAATCCAAACTGGGCAAAAAAATTGGAAAGATTTAATATCTTTTGGTCCTTTAGTTTCTTTCATACTTTTCTTTTTGATTTATTTTCTTAAGCCAGAATCTTTGATCGTTGCATTTCCATTTTTTATGACATGGTTAATAACTCCTTATATAACATTCGGTACTCAAAGAAAAATACCACCGAAGTATAAAGATCTATCAAAGGGTGAAATCAACGACTTTAATCGTTATGCAAGATTAACATGGCATTTTTTTGAAATATTTGTGAATGAGGAAGGCAATTGGCTTGCCCCAGATAATTACCAAGAAGATCCCCGGCCTCAAATTGCCTTTAGAACATCCCCAACGAACATTGGCCTACAACTGCTTTCAAATTTAGCGGCCTATGACTTAAAATTTATATCCTTGAGTGATTTTCTTAACCGAACAGAAAAAACGATGAAATCGCTCCAGAGACTTGAAAAACGAAATGGTCATTTCTACAATTGGTACGATACAAAAACACTGGAGCCTTTAAATCCTAAATATGTTTCAACAGTGGATAGTGGCAACCTCGCAGGATATCTTATAACTTTGAAACAAGGCGTTCTTGATTTAGCAAATAACTTTAGGTCGAATCAGTTAAAAATCAACACATCTGGCATTGAAATAACCATCAAAATTATAATTGAAAAACTCGAAAAACTAGGCATAGGAAATCAGAGTTGCTTAAAGAAAATGTGGTATCAGCTTGAAAGCATGGTTCAAAACATTGAAACAACAGCGATAGAAGTATTATATGAAAAAGCAAAGAGTATAAAAAAATTCTCAGAAGAAATTGAGTGTGAAGAAAGATTTAAAACCCAGGAAGAATTAAAAGACCTCTGTGAATGTCTTATGGTCCAATGCGAGGGATTTGTTCAAGATACCTTACTAGTAGAGAGCAGTACTCGATTAAGGTTAAAATCAATTGCTTATCAGGCACACGAACTTGCCTATAAAATGGATTTTAAATTTCTTTTCGACTTTGAAAAAATGATTTTCTCGATTGGACATAAGGATAATGAGATAACAAAAGATTCTTCCTACTATGACCTACTCGCCTCCGAATCAAGACTTGCTAGTTATTTTGCTATTGCAAAAGGCGACATTCCAGATGAGCATTGGTTCAGGTTAGGAAGACAAATGGTACAGACGTCAAAAAACCGAGTACTAGTCTCGTGGAGTGCAACAATGTTTGAATACCTCATGCCCTTATTAGTCATGAGAAGATTCGAAGATACCCTGCTTGATCATACATATGAATCAATCGTCAAAAGCCAAATTAAATTCGGAGATGAAAAAAAGATCCCCTGGGGAATATCTGAATCGGGCTACAATGCAAGAGATTTACAATATAATTACCAGTACGCAGCTTTTGGAATCCCTGAAGTCGGCTTAAAAAATACAATCCCAGAAAATATTGTTGTTTCACCCTATTCCACAATGCTTGCTGCGATGATCGCTCCACAGGAAAGTCTTCAGAATTTAAAAAATCTTGAAAAAATTGAAATCTTAGGATCATATGGATTTTACGAATCAATAGACTACACACCTTCTCGCATTCCAAAGGACAAAAACTTTATCATTTTGAATTCTTTTATGGCCCATCATCAGGGGATGAGTCTTTTATCAATCAACAATCTTATTAACAACCAAGTCATGCAGAAAAGATTTCATAGTGAAAACAGCATCGAATCTTCACAGATTTTACTTCAAGAGCGATCACCGATATCGGTAGAAATTAAAAAATTCAAAAGTGAAAATGGGGCATCAATTGACTTTTTAAATAAAACCCCAAAAGACATTAAAAGAAAAATGACGAGCAAAGAAGATTTATACTTTGAAACTCAAACTTTATCAAACGGCAAACTATCGCTCATGACGACAGGGGCTGGGCGTGGATATTTAAAGCTTGAAAATACATTTCTTGGAAAATGGGACGCTCAAGATGCGGACTCCCCTTTTGGTCAATTAATTCTGATAAAAGAAAAAGGAAGAAATAAGCTCTTTTCTTTGGGTAAATCTATAGATTCAGAAGATTTATTGAAATCAGCTGTTACCTTTTCTGAGGAGAATGCAACCTTTACCCTTGAAGATAAGGAAATGATGATCGAATCAAAGATAATAATATCTGGCGAAGACAATGTAGAAATTAGAAAAATCACATTAACAAATAAAATGGGAGAAGCAAAAGATATTGAATTAACAACTTACCAGGAAATAACTCTTTGCTCACCTAAAACATATAACATGCACCCAGCATTCAATAATTTATTTATAAAAACAAAGTTCAATAAAGATTTCAACGCAATAATTGGCATAAGAAATGAAAACGAGGGTAAAAAAAAGAAGATTGGTTTTCAATTTGTTTTATTTGAAAACACGAACCTTAAAATTGATTCATTTGAATCTGACAGATCAAAACTTATTTCGAGAAGTCAGCAAACAGAAGAACTTTCTCACGTACTAGAGAAGTCAGTTTTTACAAAATCGACAGGAGCTGTTCTCGATCCAGTCTTTGCCTTTAAAAAGGAATTCCTGGTTGATGGTAGATCAGTGAAAGAATTTTATCTCATCACTGGGATGACCGAAGAAGAGGATGAGGCACTCGAGTTAATTGGAAAATATCAAAGAAAAAGCTATTTTGAACGTGAATTCGCACTCAGCTGGGTCACTTCTCAAAATACACTTCAACATCTAAAAATAGATGAGGAAAAAGCTATATTCTACCAGAAGCTATGTGGACATCTTTTTATCCATCATGAAATAAAACCAATTCAAAAAAAACAAATTGAAACTAGCTTTTTATCAATCGAAGATCTTTGGAGCCTTGGCATCAGTGGGGACATCCCAATCCTGACCTTAAAGATAAAAACAGAAAAAGACTTACGTCTTTTACGTGATCTTATTCATGCCCATGAATATATAAGATTAAAAGGACATATCTTCGACTTTGTTATTATCAATGAAGAAAACTCAGGCTACCTTCAGAAATTACATGATGAAATTATGAGGCAGATTATTATTTGTGGCGGCTTCAATTATTTAAATAAGGATGGTGGTATTTTCATCATCAATCCTCAAATAATTGGTAAGCCTAAAACTGATCTTCTTTTGATGGTTTCTTCAATGACATTTATTGCCTCTGCCGGAAGCCTGAGCGCTCAGATTTTAAGATTTGAAAAATATAAAAAGAAACACCTGAGTAAACAATCAATCAAGCCTAAAAGAAAAAAAATAGTTAAAAATGGAAAAACAACGTCAAATTTTATGAATCATATAAAAACTGAACTTCCAAATTCTTTCGGGGGTTTTGAAAAAGATGGAGCTTCATATTTGATAAAAACAAATAACTATCTTACTCCTCCATCACCATGGATTAATGTTATTTGCAACAATCCCAATTTTGGTTTTCAAGTCTCTGATTCAGGCCAAGGCTTTACATGGGCGCTTAATAGTCGCCAAAATAGAATCACTAAATGGAGTAATGATCCATTAGTTGAAAATATTTCAGAGGCTATTTATCTAAAAGATGAAGAGAGTGATCTTGTCTGGAGTCCTACTCCATCCCCACTAAAGCATGATGTGAATTATTTTGTGAGACATGAAGCGGGTTTATCGTCATTTTTTTTAGAATTTGATGGAATCGAGCATACGCTGGAAATGTTTAGTCCTATTGATTCAAGTTTTAAAATATTAAAACTATGTTTAAAAAATTCAATGCAGACTAAGAAAATGCTAACAATCGGTTTTTTTGTAGATTTTCAACTTTCTGCCCCGGATGCTCTCATCCGTCCAATTTTAACAACATGGGATGATTCAAATCAAGTTCTTGTGGCACAAAATAAATTTCATAAAGATTTCTCGGATCAAATAACCTATCTCGCTTCATCACTTGAGATTGGTTCGTACTCAAGCCTTCCCACCTTAGGTCATATTAGCTCAAGAATGGAATTAGACACCTTGGACAATAAAAACATTATCTTCCTTTTGGGTCAAACCGATCAATTAGGTCATATTCAAGAGATTAAAAAAAATTATTTTGAGGATAAAAACATTGAACAATCGTTAGTTGATGTTAAAAGATTCTGGGAAGATATATTATCTAAAATAACAATTGAGACACCGTCAAAAGAATTAAATTACCTTTTTAATCATTGGTTACTCTATCAAACGCTATCATGCAGAGTGTGGGCCAGATCTGCCTTCTATCAGTCGGGTGGTGCTTATGGATTTAGAGATCAACTTCAAGATGTGATGTCAGTTATATATTCCAAACCAAATATTACAAAAGAACACATACTTTTAGCAGCAGGACGCCAATTCACAGATGGAGATGTTCAGCATTGGTGGCATCCGCCAACAGGCCAAGGCATAAGAACAAAATTTAGTGATGATCTTTTATGGTTGCCCTTTGTAGTCGCTTTTTATGTAGAAATAACTAAAGATTTTGAAATACTTCAAATTAATATTCCCTTTCTCAAGGGAATTGACATTCCTGAGGGACATGATGAAATCTATTTTAATCCTGAAGTTTCAAATGAGAGCGCAACATTATATGAGCACTGCCTCAGGGCGATCAAAAGGTCATTAAAAACAGGCGAACATGGTTTACCACTTATAGGTAGTGGAGACTGGAATGATGGAATGAATAAGGTGGGTAACAAGGGATCAGGCGAGAGTGTATGGGTTTCTTGGTTTCTTATGAGTACAATTAATAATTTTTTATTTCTTTGTGAGTTTCAAAAAGATAATCACCATTTGGAACTTTTCAAAAATCATGTTTTAAAACTTAAAAATGCAACAGAAGAGAATGCTTGGGATGGCGATTGGTACCTAAGGGCCTTTTACGATAATGGTGATAAGATGGGCTCAAAAGAAAATGATGAATGCCAAATTGATTCAATCGCTCAAAGTTGGTCAGCTTTATCTGATTGTGGAGAAAAAAAAAGATCTAAGAAAGCATTAGATTCTGCTTATAACCGCCTTGTCGATTTTGAAAATAAAATAATCAAGCTTTTTGACCCTCCCTTCGAGAAAACTAAACAGGATCCTGGATATATTAAAAATTACTTGCCAGGAGTAAGAGAAAACGGAGGTCAATACACTCATGCTGGAATCTGGTTAATGATGGCATTTGCCGAAATTGGCGATAGTGAAAAAGTTTGGAAACTTCTACAAATCCTCAATCCAATCAATCATAGTCATGATGAGAAAAGCGCTAACCTTTATAAACTTGAACCTTACGTCGTGGCCGCAGATATCTATGGAGCAGATCCTCATAAAGGCAGAGGAGGTTGGAGTTGGTACACAGGATCATCCGGGTGGCTCTATAGGGCCATCCTTGAAAGCTTTATTGGGCTTAAATTAAGAGGAAATATTTTATCTTTCCATCCATGCCTACCCAAGGAATGGGAATCAATTAAAGTTCAGTATAAGTTTGGTAAAAGCATTTACCAAATCAAAATGATTAATTCTCTAGAAAACATCTCTGTGAGCATAGATGGACAAATACATAGCGAATCACACATTCATCTCACTGACGAAGAAAGAAATTACGAAGTCATCATCAGAACCCCTTTTTCTAAGGAAAAGGAGCAATAATTTTAGACAAATAATGATTTTTATAAAAGCCATTTATCTCAGAGGATTTTATGACTTTAAACCAAATTTTTGAATCTAAGAGCCCTGAATTCCTCTGGATCGTAAACTCAAATTTATTTTGGGTTTTTCTAAACAGAGTTAAGCTCGAATTTGTGTAACATTTGGTTTCGTTCGGACAAGTATTGAGAAAAAGATTTCCATTTCCATTTTGTGTCCTCGAAAGGGTGTATGGCTGATCTTCATTGGAAAGTTCTACTCCTATGTCACAAGTAGTACTTGGTGAGCTAAACACTTCCACTTTTAAATATTTCTCTGAACAAAAATTAAAACCTGATAAACTACAGATTTTATCAAACCTTAATTCACTTGAACCTGAAGAGAGACTCACACGGGTAATTTTGTATTCCGCATTTGTTCTGGAAATTCTAAAGTAGCAACTATCCTCTTTCGGATTGGAGACAAAGAAATTTACCCCATTATGTATTTTTTCAGGTTGAGTGTTTCCGGGCTGACTTGAAAGTACAATTTCAGCTCCATTGGTCGAGGGAACAGTAACAGTTAACTCCGTTCCTTGGCCGATCGTTTGATATTGATCTTTATCATCATCTTTATCGTCATCATCTTCGTCTTCATCATCATCATCATCGTTTTGGTTTGTTTGTGATGATCCGCCATTTATTAGTCCGACAGCAACACTTGTTCCTGCTCCGCTGTCACCAACAGTACTTGATCCTGTTGTTGATCCCGTAGTTGATCCCGTAGTTGATCCCGTAGTTGATCCCGTAGTTGATCCCGTAGTTGATCCCGTAGTTGATCCCGTAGTTGATCCCGTAGTTGATCCCGTAGTTGATCCCGTAGTTGAGCCTGTAGTTGATCCTGTAGTTGAT
>CANEVK010000090.1 GCA_947442115.1 Bacteriovoracaceae bacterium
ATTTAGGTGATCTTGAAATCATCCAGCTCGCGATTTCTATCATGCAGTCCTTTGGAGCCAGTCATGAGCACTTTGAGATTCTCATCAATAGCCGACGCTTTGTAGATTACGTTTTCTCTGGGCCGATTAAACTGGATGCTGAAAAAAATAAAAAACTCTATAAGCTCATTGATAAAAAAAATAAAATGCCGGCCGAAAAATTTTCTGCCGAAGTTCAAGAGATCACGGCCGACCCCACTAAAACGGCGATGTTTGAAAGGTACGTGACACTTTCTCATATGAATGACATTCAAACCTTCTTTCAAGAGACTTATTCAGGAACTCAGAAAGAAGAGGACTTTGCTAAAACTCTTAAGCCTCTGATGGATCTCTTCGCTAAGCTTGAGTCCCTTGGATTTAAAGATTATATCAAGTTTGATCCCTCGATCGTGAGAGGACTTGATTACTACACTGATGTGGTCTTTGAGATTTTTGATAAACATCCCGAGAACCGCCGGGCCATTGCCGGTGGTGGGGCCTATGCTAATCTTTTAGGTATTTTTGGAGAATCACCTCTGCCAGGAATTGGTTTTGGGATGGGAGAAGTCCCACTCACAGATTTCCTGACCACTCACAAGCTCCTTCCTTCTTTTGCTAAACAAGAAGTCTCGCTCTTAATTGGGTACCTGGATCTTGCGGCCGAAAATACCGCCTTTAGCATCGCTCAAGACTTAAGAAAGCAAGATATTAAGGTTGAAGTTTTCCTGGGTGAAGCCAAGCCTAAAAAAATATTTTCTCATTGTGATAAAAAAGAGCCGCACTTTCTTCTGATGCTTGGTCAAGATGAAGTGAACTCTCAGGAAACACAACTTAAAGATTTAAAAACGAAAGCTGTCCACAAAATAGACCTCAAGAATGTGGATAAGATGATGGAACTCTTGAAAGGGACACACTAATGGACATCGAAAACAATCTTCCTAAAACTTTTAATCCTGAGGGTGCAGAGAATAAGTGGTACGACCAATGGATAAAATCCCAATGCTTTAAGCCTAAAAAAGGTAAACAGAATAAAACTTTTACTGTGCTCATGCCTCCTCCGAATGTGACAGGAAAACTTCACATGGGTCATGCTCTCGATGCCACAACTCAAGATGCTCTCATCCGCTATAAGCGTATGAAAGGTTTTGAAACTCTTTGGATTCCGGGAACAGACCACGCAGGGATCTCAACCCAAGCCGTGGTTGAAAAACTCATCTGGAAACAAGAAAAGAAAAATCGTCATGACCTTGGACGTGATGAGTTCATGAAAAGAGTTTGGGCCTGGAAAGAAGAATACGGAAATGAAATTGTTAATCAGCAAAGGAAGATGGGTGTTTCCTGTGACTGGGACTACTCTTGCTTCACTCTTGATGACGTTCCTAATAAGGCGGTAAAAAAATTCTTCGTGGATCTTTATAATGAAGGTCTCATTTATCAATCTGACTATATCGTCAACTGGGATCCGATTCTTCAATCGGCGATTTCTGATGCCGAAGTTGAGCACAAGGAAGTTAAAGGTTTTTTCTATCACCTTAAATATAAAGTGAAAGAAGATCCAAACATTGAACTCATTATTGCCACCACAAGGCCTGAGACTATTTTTGCTGACACCGCCGTCGCCGTAAATCCTAACGATGAGCGCTTTAAAGATCTGATTGGTAAAACGGCGATTGTTCCTATTTGTAATCGTGAAGTTCCTATTATTGGTGATGAACACGTTGATATTGAAAAAGGTACGGGTTGCCTCAAAGTGACACCTGGACATGACTTTAATGATTTTGAAATTGGTAAACGCAATAACTTACCCATCATTAATATCCTCAATAAAGATGGATCTTTTAATACCAATGCTCCTGAGATTGAAGGCCTCAAGCCAAAAGACGCTCGGAAAAAAGTTGAAGAGATTCTTCTTGAGCTCGGTGAACTTGTAGAAAAGAAAGATCACGTTCATCCTGTGGGCCATGGCCAGCGTTCTGATGAAATCGTTGAGCCGATGGTTTCAAAGCAGTGGTTTCTTAACACAACGGCCATGTCAGAAGCTGCTGTAAAAGCGGTGGAAACTGGCGAGATGACTTTTTACCCTAAAGGTTGGGAAAATACTTATTTTGCTTGGCTCAGAAATCCTAAGGATTGGTGTATTTCAAGACAACTTTGGTGGGGTCATCAGATTCCTGTTTACTACTGCCGCCACTGTGGGCATCAGTGGGCAGCGATTGAAACTCCTCATGAATGTCTCCAATGTAAGGACAAAGATATTTTTCAAGATCCAGATGTTCTGGATACCTGGTTTTCATCTGGGCTCTGGCCTCTCTCAACTCTAGGCTGGCCAGATGAGAAGGCCATGGCAGAAAAGCGCTTTGATGATTTTTATCCGAACGCCACTCTCATCACAGGCTTTGACATTATCTTCTTCTGGGTGGCGCGGATGATGATGATGGGTATGAAAGTAACAGGAAAGGTCCCTTTTAATCATGTTTATATTCACGCCATCGTAAGAGACAAGCAAGGTCGCAAGATGAGTAAGTCTCTTGGTAATGGGATTGATCCACTCGATATGGTGAAGCAGTATGGGGCCGATGCTATGAGGTTCACCCTTGCAGCGGGCTCGGGTTACAACCGTGATCTAAATCTTGATCCAGAAAGAATTGAAGGTTACAGAAACTTTGTGAACAAGCTTTGGAACGCTTTCCGCTTTATTTATCCTTATCTTGATAAGGCCAATGACACTCTACCGGTGAAATCTGAATGGCATTTGCATGATAAGTGGATTCTCGCTGAGCTTAATACTGTCGCTAAATCCATGAATGAGGCCATGGATGTTTATCGCTTTGATGATGCCTGCTCTGAAATCTATCAGTTCGTGTATGAAAAATTTTGTTCATGGTACATCGAGCTTTCTAAAAACATTCTCTACAGCGAAGATGAGAAGGCGAAGATTATCCGCGCCACTATGCTTAAGTACTGCTTCAGAAAAATCGTAACCCTTCTTCATCCGATTGTGCCTTTTATCACTGAAGAGATCTGGGGCCACCTTGAAAATGAAAAATCCCTTCTCATCAATCAAGAGTATGTGGAATTTGAGGCTTCTTTAGAAAATACCGAAGTGCAGGAGATGATGAATAAATTTATTGATGTCACTACGGGCATCAGGAATATCCGCTCTTCAGTGAATCTAAAACCAAAAGATGAAATTGATGTGCGCCTATTCACCGATGATAAAAAACTCGCGAAATTCGTTTATGAGTCCCGCCACTTTATGAAAGATCTGGCGAATGTAAAATCAGGCACGATCCGAAATAAGTCTGCCGAGAAGCCAAAAAAATCAGCTTCTCTGGCCACAACTCATACCGAGATTTTTATTCCACTTGAGGGTCTTATCGATATCAATGATCAGGTGAACCGGATTAAAAAAGATATGGAAAAAACTCAAGCTGAGTACTCTAAAGTTCAGGCCAAACTCGGGAATGCCAATTTTATGAACAATGCCCCGGATGAAGTTCGGGCCGAAGTTCAAGAAAAAGCAAAACTCTTTCAAGATAAACTAGCTTCTCTCAACGAAATTCTTCACAGTTTTCAATAATTTTGGGGCCCCAAGTGGGCCCTAAAATTGAAATAATCTTTTCGCTCTTAAAAAAACTTCCGACATATCAAAGCGCTTGCGCTCTTTTAAAAGCGTGGACGTTTCTTGTCTGAGCGCAACTGAGGGATCAGAAACATCAAGAATTAAGCTATCTCCAAGAAAGGAAAAAGGACCAAAGCGTCTTGGATCTTCACTATCAAAGAGAATAAGTGTTTTATTGCTCAGGTAACTTGATAAATTGGCGACAGGGCCATTAAAGGTGATGAGACCTCTTGAGAAGGCCAGCATCTTACTCATCTCGATCCAATTCTTATGAATGAAATGCACGTAATTATTTTTGCGGGAAAGCTTTTCAATAAAGGGCTCTATCAGGAGCTGAACTTTATCCTGATCATCAGATGAGAAAAGCACAATTTTTTGATTTTCAAAGTAACCAATCAGTTCCGCCAGTTCATCCTCAATCGCAGCCTGGCGGATGGGTGATAAATTAATAGCAATATAAGGATTTGTTTCCCAATCACTCATCACAGGCACAAGCTCTCTGGACATCACTTTCACTCGATGATCTGAAACAGATCCATTCAAGGCATCTAAGAGCGCCAAAAAATCTTCGCTGATATGATGGCCTTGTGGGCGAGGTGTTTTATGAGTGAGAAGCAGTGTTTTCCATCCATCAGAAAAACCCAGACGAGTTTTAGCTCGAAGACCATGGCCAAGGCAGGCATCCACAAATGAGTTTGTAAGCGAGATAAAAAGATCCACATTATAAATTTTGGCCGTGGCGGTATAGCGATGGACATCAAAAATGGATTCAATCTCATCTTCATCAAATTCGTGATAGTAACCTGAGAAAGGAAGAAGGTTGAGAACTTCAATTTGCTTTTTTGGCGTTATAAAATGCAAATCCGCCGCAGGATATTTTTCTTTAATCTGATGAATAAAGGGAAAACTTAAGAGTCTTTCCTGGAGATCAAAAGGAAGCTTAATGACAATCGTTTTGACTTCATTTTCTTTGGCGGGAACTAATGAATTTTGTTCTGTCGATAAAGCCATAACACCGTAAAGTAACTTGTTGCTAATGCTGGGACGAATGCATTTATTATCGGCACAGTAATGAGGAGAAGAAAGAGAAATCCTGCAAAACCATAAGGAATTAAATGAGCAAATACCTCTCTCACACAGGCACCGAATCGCATTTCATGCCGAGACCATGAATAATCAAGGAATTGCACCGCGAGCAGCAGGGCCATCAAAAAAAGACTGACCGGATAAAACAAGGGGAAAATGTTGAGAAAGAAGGTCAAGGTTCCAATCACGAGAATAAGGACTACTTTCTTAGCTTCATTTTTTAAACTCGCCCAAAGGCCCAGACGAACTTTTTCTAAGGCTTTTTTCTTATCTTCATCGAGCACTTCGCTGAGAAGTTTTTTTTCAATCCGATAACTTAATAGGGCATTAAAGGGAGATGCAATAATTCCAACGGCAAAAACAAAGGTCCAGCTCATGAAAAAGAAAATAAGAATGATCAGAACCACGGTTAAAATCTGGGCGAGCAGGGTCGCCTGATCACCTGAGGTCACATAAGTTTTAATGATGGCCAAAATTTCAGTGGCATTCCAAAAGATATAAGTAATCGCCGAAAAATAAAGAGCGAGGGCCATGAGTGTAGGAACAATCACCAAGATCAAATTCACTGGATCCTTGAAGATCATCCGAAGTGCGATAGGAAAAGATTTAAAGATATGATGCATTTATATTCCTTAAGGGGAGTAAACCTTAAAATCTAACCCGCCTCGATCATCTCGCACAATGGCCACAACAACAGAGTCACCAGCTGGAGCACTCCCTTCATACTCAGTTGATTCATCCACATACGTTTTTGAACGACTGAGTTCTCCTTCTGAAACATACCAGGCCACTTGAAGTTCTTCAGTTCGAGTTTCATCGATGTTCTCGACCGTCCGGTAAGTATAGGTTTCAGGCGAATTGGCCATAACACTTAACTCATCCCCATTTTGAGGGAATGCATTAATATCAATTCCGTTTTTCTGAATATTACTTGATAGAGGATTAGAATTTAGACTCGTTCGATTTGTTACAACAATCCGCTTGAAGGCTTTGTGAGTTTCTCCATCCACTTCGAATGTAAATACAGTTAAGTAAGCAAGACCATTAAATTGATCTCGGGCGCCGAGCAATGTAATGATATTCGCGGGAACAGAGACATTATGAGTGGCAATACCAGTAAAAAGAGTTCCAATTCCTATAGAGCTAAAAACGATATCAAAATTGACCGGGCCAGCAGTTGGATCATGATCACAACTAACTTCTGCTCCATAGCCGACACCTGGATCGATACAACTTACAACCTGACCATTAACTGTTCTCCCGCCCCCATTAATATCTGAAACAATTAACTGAAGGCTTACAGTTTGAATTGCACCACTCTCAGTGATCTCAGGATTTGCCGCTTTAATCCCCAAAACTCTAAAGCCACCGAGCTTTTCGACTTTCCTAAAATTGTCGTCTCCACATGAGAGAAGTAAAACTAAAAGTAGAATTCCATTAAGAGTCTTCATTAAAACTCTCCTTTTACACCGATCGTTGGTAAAATCGGCAGTCCACGCACTTTTTTATTTTGAGTATAATCATAAGAGTACTCGACACTTTGAGGATTCACAGAATTGGTGATGTTCAAGATATCTAAGTAGGCCGTCAGAATCCACGTATCATAAATGAATTTACGATCGACTCTGATATCTAACTGTTTAAACGCCTCAAAGCGCTGAGAATAAATACTTCCACGAGTCGGAATATAAACATCGTTATCAGCATCAAAAGTAGATCCCACCACGGGCGTATAAGGATTTCCTGTTACAAAACGCAGCCTTCCGGAAAAAGTCCAGCGCTCAAGATTATACGCCCCAATGATATTGAGGTTGTGAGTTTGATCAAATTCCGAAGGACGAGTTCCATAGCCCGGCGTGTGGCGCTCACTTTTTAAAAACGTATACACCACTTGAGAAGACCAGCTATCTTTACGGTACTTCGCCTGAACCTCTCCCCCTAAAATTGTTCCAGTCCCATTGTTCACAAAGCGTTTTTGAACATCTGGATTCACGAGATCTTTAAGTTCTTTATAAAAATAGTTATTGGTGAGTTCAAAGCCTTGAGTACTGCCTGCTTTGAAATCCTTCGTAAACCCCACCATGGTGTGAAAAGCATAGGGTGAGCCCACATTCTTATTTCCGTATTTCGTTGAACTCTCTTGAGGACGTGGAGGTTGTACATATTTTCCCCAGGCACCACGTAAGAGAAGACTTGAGTCCCACTGGTGGCGAAGTTGAAATCGTGGCTGCAGATGAGTTTCTTGATTAATTGAAAAATGATCCACACGAAGATTCGGAAGATAAGTCCACTTGGAGTCTTCAGAGGTTTTTATTTCTTGCCTCAGATATGCCCCTAGCAAAGTTTGATTCCTCTCCGTGGTGAACTTTTTTTCTTCGCCTACTGAAAAGGGCCCTCGCACTCCACCAATTTCCGTTGAGACAGGTAGATTTATCCCCACGCGAGAATCGTTCCACTGGTTATCAAGCCCCACATAAGTCTTATAAGTGGGCGTCCATTGAGAGGTGAGTTCAGAGCGCTGAGTGATCACAAAACTATTAACATCAAGATAATTACCGGTGATATTCACCAAAATATTATCTCGACCAATGGCCACAGAGTTATCCAGGCGATGCTTAGAATTAATTTCTGTCACAAGCTGCGGAATAAAACGAAAAAACTCTGTTCGATTATAAAAATCCCCGCGAAGAGAAGGATCATTTCCTACGGGCTTATTAAAAACGAGCTCCAGCTCATCTTTACTTGCTACAAAAGTCGTCCGAAATTCATTTTTATCGTTCAGCTTATTTTTATAGATAGAAGTAAGATCATAGTAAGTTGGTGCGGCCGTGAGTTCGAGATCTTCATTATTTTTGGCCACCGCTTTTAAAACTTGGCCAATATAAGAGTAGCGTCCGGCGACTAAAAAACTGGAGTGATCATTGATGGGACCTTCCATGAGTCCACCGGTATTGAGTAAATCCACGTAGGCCATACCATGCCAGCGATCCGTCTTCGGAGCTTTGGTAGTGAGACCAATGATTCCTCCAATCGCTCGAGAGTACTCTGGCCCGTAGCCACTGGGAAGAAGATCAACTCGTTCTACAGCCTCAGGAACAATGACGGAGGAAAGGCCACCAAAGTGAAAGACAATAGGAACTCTGTGGCCGTTGATAAGATAACTCGTATCCTCTGGGCTTGCTCCTTGAACAATAATTTGCGCCGAAGCTCCGTTAGCAGCCACACCTGGTAAATTCTGAGCGGCCCGCACTGGGTCTCCGCCAAAGGAACCAGGGGCCTTAATAAATTCTTCTTGAGTTAAACTTTGCGCCTGATCGTCTCGCTTATTCACTTTCGTTGTGACGGTGGTTTCAAAGCCCGTATAAAAAACTTTTTCTAAGTAGATTTTTAAATCACCCAAATTTTCACAATTCGTTTTCTTTTCATATTTTTTATAACCAGAGAGATTCACAATAACTTCGCACTCTCCGGTAGGAACAGTAG
Organism: Bacteriovoracaceae bacterium; assembly: GCA_947442115.1. Classification (GTDB taxonomy): domain Bacteria; phylum Bdellovibrionota; class Bacteriovoracia; order Bacteriovoracales; family Bacteriovoracaceae; genus Peredibacter. The sequence continues at coordinate 8,210 of CANEVK010000090.1, forward strand.
TAAAACTAAATGATCCTTTCTCATCACTCACACTTTTGAGTTTATGAGGAAGAATAAAAATGGAAACATCCTTAAGCGCCTTGCGGGTCCCTTTTTCTAGTAAGACTCCCTTCACCTCAACTTGAGCAATGGCAGACGCAATAAAAAAAAGAGCGAATAAAAAAGACATCAATACTCCAACTTAAAATTTAGGGTGTAGCGAATCCTTACCGCCACGGCCTTACCATCCACCTTCGCCGGTTTAAAGCGAAACTTCTTCATTGCTTCAATGGCATCAGAGCGAAAGATCTCTGGACCTTCAATCACACTGACTTGTCGAACAAGACCCTGATCATCAATTAAAACATCCAGGGCCACAGCTCCCTCAAGTTGTTTTTCTTTTGCCGTACTTGGATAAATGGGACGGACTTCACTTAAAACCACTGGCATCTCCGAAACAAGATACTCCTCAGTCGGAGTCGGAAGACTGGTGGCATCTGAATCAAGCAGCACTTCTTTATCACTGGCCTTGGCCAGGGTATTACCTTTTTTGGCAGCAACACCTTCATCACCAAGAGATGTATCAGTGTAGGACTCTCTTGAAGCCCCAAAAACTTCTCTCGCCTTACCTTGCGTAGGAAGAGGTTCATTCACCGATTTCAGAACAACTTTGGGCTCTTTATTCACTTCAGCTAAATTTTGAACCTCAAGGGGTACAGGAGGAGCGATCGGGATTTCGTAAGTTTCATTCGTGCTGGGCTTAAACAAAATAAAAAAGAACATCAATCCAACAAAGATGGAATGATAAAAGAAGGAGATTTGCCAAGGTTTGAAAGAATCAAGCACTAAAGGCCTTCCTTAATTTTTTCAACCTGAAGAGCAAAACGGTTTAAATTATTTTTCTTTAAAAGATCAATCACCCTCACCACATCCCCGTGGCGAGAATCAGCATCGGCGGAAAGAAGAAAATTGGTATTGGGATTATTTTTTGAAATTCTTTGAAACTCTAATTTTAAGGAATCATCGGTGAAAAGTTTTCCATTAAGAAGCACCTGCCCCTCTTTAGTAATCGCCACTCCAATGGAATCAGCTTTGGAAGTCACATCAGAGGTCAGTGTCTTAGGCAGATTCAACTTGAGACTTTCTTTTATC